>JABCSP010000122.1 GCA_018238825.1 Candidatus Thorarchaeota archaeon
AACATGATTATTTTTGCTTCGCAAAAACTGCGTACATGTTTTTGGTGAAGTGTTACTTCACCAAAATAAACTTGTTTTGGATTAAACCTTTTTCTAAAAGGTTTGACGTTTCAATCCTTGTTTTTGTAGACGGCTTTTGCAACTATTGTTGATTTTACTTACTCTTCATTCAGTGTTGCAATCTCTCTCTCGAGCTGTCCCTTTCGACGAGCTAGTTCCTTCTCATCCGACTTCTCCATGATTGTCCAGACATGAGACCACTTGCTTTCGATTGCTTGCAGTTCTGCTTCCTCAACTTGAACTCGCTCTCTTACGCTTCTGAGGAGCAAATCTTTACCCTCTATCTCCGCCTGAAGTGCCTTGTATTTGCCATGTGTTTCTGTTCTCTTAGTATTCCATTCTGCAAAAGCTTCCAATTCATCTCGAAGTTTGGAACGTTCTTCTTCTATTTCTTGAATCTCTTCTCGAAGTTCTCTCTGTTTTTCCATGGTAGATTCTTTTGTAGCGGTAATTCGGTCAATGTCTTCTTGGAGTTTCTCTTTGCGTCTTCTCTCTGATTTGACTTTCTTTTCTAACTCTCGAAGCTCACCTACTTGTTTCTTAGAGTCGCCCTCTAATCGCGTAAGATTTCTTTCCTCTTCCTCTATCTTTGCATCAATTCTACCTATTTCCACCTGAAGATTTGAGAGCGTGCTTGTAAGTTCCTCAGTTTCAGACTCATTCTCAGATATGCTCGATTGAATCTGGGTCTGCTCATCAAGAATCGAAACAAGTCCTGATTCTTTCCCATCGATTTCTTCTTTGATATTTTGAACTCTTTCTATGATATCATTTAATGATGCCCATTTCAAATCATGTTCAAGTAGCTTTTCTTGCTCCAGAAATGCTCTTTTTTTCTCCAATCTAGTAAGGTCGTGCTGGAGAAGTTCTAGTTCTCTCTCCACTGATTTTGATTCGGTAAGGGCGGTTTCCAACCTGTGACGGCTCTGAATTACTGCGGTTTCTTGGAGGATGATCCTATCTCTCAGAGCATCAAGACCTGTTCCCTCTTCTACAAGTCTACGCACTTCATGGGGGTCCATATCTCGAATTGCATTGATTCTTTCCTGAGGAATGAAAACTAGTGGATTATCTGTATCCAGACCGAATGAATCTACAATATGTCGCAATTCTGCAGCCTTGACTCTACGTCCATCTACATACGCTCTTGGAATTCCATCTCTATCAATTTTACGTAGAAACTTCCTATTCTGCCCATTTACTTTTACGTTGACCTCTACCTGGGCAGTACTGGCTCCATGACGGATGAAATCACTCCATTTGGAATATCGATTCTCTCGTTGATTTGATCCTAGGGCAAATTTGAGAGCATGGAAAATCGAGGTCTTGCCAGATCCATTGGGTCCTGCTATCACCGTGAGTCCTTTGTCAAAGAGTACTTCCCCCGAGTAGAATGAGAGGAAGTTATCCAACTTTGCAGACTCTATGTGAGCTCTAACATTACTCAAATTTTGTTCCCCTAGTTAACGACCCATTATTCTATGAAGTCTATCGCTACTTTTCTTGGCTCTAAGCAATCTTGTAAGACGATCTTCTGGACTACCATTCAAAAGGTAGGGGTGCTTTGCAAGAAACTCCCTATCACTTTTTGATAGTGGCATACCATCATTTAATACCTCTATGATCCGTTGGGTTTCAGCGTAGTTCTCCCCAACAGCCATCAAGTAAAGCTGATCCAGAAAGTCGTCTGGATACTCACTACTGAGAGCATCCATTGGTGGTTGAGTTGTACCTGCAGTCCTTCTAATCACAGAATCGAGAAATCGCGGGTTACTTAGAGGTATCACACCACTATTCTCAATAATCTCTTCGATTTGCTCTCTAGGTATCTGGCCAGTTTCATTAGTTTCCGACATGAATAACGATACTGCTAATCGCTTCATGCTTGTAAAACTCCACCCATCAGTAAGTTCAGCGACTGCTGTTGGGTCGATATCCTCCCTATTTTTCAAGACTTGTTCAAGGATTCGAACTCTATCCTCTAGTGAAGTACCTTCAATGATGTAGGTTCTATCAAATGATGAGAGTAACTCTGCATCGATATCATTTGGACGAGTTGTTGTACCTATTACCAAGACTTCTTCCTCATCCCAACTTGTTCTAGTGATTTCGTCAAGAAGTATGGCAGACTGGTCACTATTACTTGGAGCGACTGCATCGAGCCTCTCTACCAACATCACTGTAGGAGAGTTCCTTCGTGCGAACTCAAACCCCACTCTAATTAACTCAGAACCTCTTTTAGCCTCATTGAGAATTTCCTCCATTTTGAACCGTACCAATTTTAGTGGTACCTCTCGGCATAGATGATGAGAAAATGCTTCAAAGTCCGTTCCTGGAGGTCCAATAAGGAGTACTCGTGCACCAAATTCTAGACCCGCCTCTGACATGTTTCGTCTAAGGCTATCATAGCGACTCATCAATGAATGATGTTCCATTGCTTTTGTCACAACAGAGTACTGACTTATTCTCTCAGTAGGTTGTTTCTCTGGTTCTGTCAGGGTGACTGCTTCTGCATAGATTCTTTCATCGCTCAATTTGTAACCCCACGGTTTGGCCTATAGTTTTTTTTCTTGAAGCCATATTACATCTTCGGAGTGGATAAATTTCCGCGCGCTTCGCAGTTATGATATTTCGCGCCTCATTATGCGAAGTTCATAAGCGTTATAGAGCTACAATATTGTAGGCTGTGTTACAATGAGCATTCCTTCAGACAAGCTGAGAGAGCTAGTGAATAGTGTAGTGACAACCGTAGAGAGTAGAGGTCTCTTTGTCCATTCTACAGACCTGGAAATCAAATACACTTCCAGTAGTAAAAACAATAAAATTCAGACTGCTAGACTTCCTCTCATAGTAGGATCCTGCGTTCTCAATGCGCTGGTTCCTCGTTCTGCTATGCTGTTGGTTGGAGGCCATGGTGGCGGAAAAACAACTCTGGCTAAAATCCTTGGTCGGATGATGACAGGGAAGGGTCTAGAAGAGATAGAGGATGGCATTCTACGCGGGCACCCACAGCTAACAGAGGAAAAAATGGTCGCAACACTTCGACCTGGACCCCTTATGAAAGATGGAATTGAAGTTGTTGTCTGGCGCTCATTTGTGACTGGTTTCTGGAAGATCATTGATGAAGTTAATCGACTCACTCCTCACTCTCAAAATATCCTACTTTCTTTGCTTGCAGAGGGTGAGGTCAAATACTATGACGAGGTCAAGAGATGCAACGAATTCTGTCTTTATGCAACCCTTAATCCTGCTGATGCAGGGACTTTCGATATGGGGCCTCCATTCCTTGATAGATTTGGGATGGCTGTTCCAATAACGATGCCTACGGTGAGCGACCTTGAACTGATACTTGCAGCTAGGGATGACCGCCTGTTTGGTTACGATGAATTGTGGCAAGTCCCAGCTCTCCTCACTGAAGAAAATCTCTTGACAATATGGAATCTGGCTGATAAAGTTCCAGTATCTTCTCAGGCCTCTGAATACTTGAGATCCATTGTTCGCGAGTTCGGAGCATGCATACGTGGTGACAAGAGCCAATCATCTGGTCTTACTGTAGAAACAGGTCTCTGTGATGGATGTCATTTCAACACTGCAAAGAGTGTCTGTAACAAGGTGATTATCCCACTCAGTGTTAGGGCAGCAAAGGATTTGAATAGATACTCAAAAGCAGCTGCTTGGCTTGTTGGAGCTCAGGAAGTAACCATCGAGATTGTAAAGTCACTTGCACCTCTTGTCTTCTGGCATAGAACTAGATTTGTCAGGGATGAGTCAGAAAGGTCTCCGTACTATGGTGACATCTATGCTTTCACAAAATATCTAGTGGAACTAGCCTCAGCTAGGTTCGCGCAGAGAGGGGCCGCAGTAGATATTATTGAGAACCTTAAACATGGAAAGCAATCAAAGGAAGCTATTGAACAACTCAAAGAGATGTCCAAGAGTGATTTACTTGTTCGGCTTGACTATGCTAAGTTTGCTAAAGAATTGAAGAAATCAAAATACGCAAAGACGGTCCAGAGTATTGAGCGAGGAATCAAAGATAGAGATGTTGACAAACTTACAAAATTACATGAGGAGTTACTTCGTGACACAGACTTTCCAAATCGGAGTATGCTTTTGAAACAAACCTCTGATGCACTGCACAAATTGACATTGACTCAATTTGAATTGACATTTGAGCAATGGCAGGACATCTGGACCACAATTGGTGTTAGTTATCCAAAATTAACCCCAGTTCTCAAAGAGACCTTAGAGCCTCCCAAAAGGAAAGTACTCAGGATAGACGGTTTCACCTTGGTTATCTACGTGACTGGTGACTCCCCCGAATCTTCAGTCTTTCTTGAGATATCGGGCGGCACTGAGGCATTGAAACTGAAGAAAGAGTTAGAGGACCAGTTGAAGTCATAGAGGCTTGAACAAATGGAATCTTACAGCGACACACCAGTAGAGCAGGATTCTCTCAGAGTTGTTGCTGAACAGGCATGGTTTCAAGCAATTCAAGACTTCTATCATCCACCTCTACCCGAGCCTAAGATTGAGCACATCCATGGAGCTTCTAGTTTCTTCTACATTGATTCTGCTAGTTGGACTGTTCATCTGAATACTGCTGGAGTCCCAGTACACATGGTCGCCTCAGATGCAGAACAGTATCTGATATCAGTTTGCCATCATGAGATCCAACACTATCTCCTTTGTCCATTTGATGGAGTAATGAATGGTAGAATGTTTGTAGCTGCTCGAAAGCATGTGAATGATGCTACTGCGATGTTTGTTTGTAACCTGTTTGCGGATCTTGTGGTAGACTCAAATTTGCTAAGAAGATTTGCTTCTCTCACTCATAAGAGAATCAACTCATCAATCCATGACTCTGCTATACGTATACATGATCATAGCGACCTTTGGAAACTAATCGTCACTTGCTACAGAGTGATGTGGGGTTTTCCAATTCCGCCAACAGTAACAATTGATCAGAATATCTTTGAAACTGCAAATGAGATTGTGAGCGTAGCTCGCGGTACAGTGGAGCATGAACATAGGTGGCCTAAGGCTTGTGAGAAGATTGCGAAAATAATTGCAGAGTGGATGCCAGAGGATGATGAAGGATTACCTGGGTCTTCTTCTGGAGGGTCTAAGAATGTTGAGCATGAAGGTGTTGATGGTTCGGAGGAAACGATAGATGTTCCTCTCGATGTAGATGCGATAATGGGGAATCCCGTAGAAGCAAGGAATGGAGACCGTGCAAAGAAGTGCATAGATAGCGCTGAGAAACCCAATCTAGAAGAAGAGATGGAACGACTAGCGATTGATGTTGAGCAACTTGCAGGAGATATCGAGGATTTGCAGGGTGTTTATCTCACAGCTGGAGTTGGTTCTGAACGAGCTGCGTGGACTAGATTCTGGTATCGGGCAAAAGCCTACGGAGCAATTAGGTTTGAGGTAGATACGGAAAAGATGACTGGTTCAGTTCCTCTTACTCCTGAAGTCTGGAGACTGGGTGACCCACTTGAAGAACTTGATATTGTACAATCACTTCAGACATTTCCTATTCTAATTCCAAATCGAACTACGAGAAAATGGCAACAATATGAAACCACAGGGACTGAGATTTCAAAATCCCCTCCTGATATGCTAATAGTAATTGACTCCTCAGGTTCTATGACTTGGGCTATGAGAACTCGTACTATCTCCGGTGATTATCATACTGCCCTAGTTGCTGCTTTTGCAGCGATAGATTTTGCATTTAGGCGCGGTTGCAGAGTTGCTGCCATTAATTTCAGCGATGGTACAAACATCTGTGATTGGTCCAATGAACGGACACCGATAGAAAGAGTACTCCTCTCTTACCAAGGCGGTGGTACAGTAGCCCCCGTCAAGAAGATCATTGCTGCTTGTGATAAAGCTGAATCCGATGTGATTACTCTACTCATTTCTGATGCAGAGGTTTCCAATTGGAAACAAATGATCAAGGGTGTGGATAGATTATCAAAACGTGGACACAAGCTCTTCTTTTTCCATATAGGTGCTGGAAAGAGTTCTCGAACAACCAAGATCCATCAAGCGCTATCCAAGGCAGGAGCCACGGTCTATCCTATCAAGTCAATAAAGGATCTTCCGGGTTTGGTAGTGCGCGAAGTGCGCTCTGTTTACAGTAAATAACTCTACATTGCGTTCAACAGTTCTTTACCCAAACTTTTATCTCGTGCCTGATGTGGCAAACGGTTCGTGCCCCTCATTACAATGAGGGTTTCTTTATACGAACTTAAATATTGCAAGAAAGACCGAGTAATGCGGTTTAGGTTTATGAAGAAGAGAACGCGGCACCATCCCCGCGTGGGGAAGACCACCGGTTCGAACCAAGAAACAATGGATGGTAATTATTATGTTGATTCATCAACCTATCTTGTCCAAAAATTTTCTCTCAGCTCATTCAATCGTCAAGTTGCTAGAAAAGGACTTGGGAGAGGACCAGATCCATCCTTCCAAAGAAAAGACAAACAAGTGGTCAAGCAGCTAGTGGCCAAGACGTCTGGAAAAAAATGTTCTGAGGTTGACCTTCAGACAATAGGGCAACACTTTGG
>JABCSP010000123.1 GCA_018238825.1 Candidatus Thorarchaeota archaeon
CTTCCTAGATAGTGGGTCTTGAGGAGGTAAGAAACCATCAATTGTTGGGTCTTTCCCAAGTGCATCACTGATATTTTTGTCTGCCTCTTGCATACTCTCTTGGATATTGTCTTTACTTGCCTCTCTTGACAAAGAATCATAGACTGATTTCATTGCATCAATCTTGACCTCTTTGAGCTTTAGTTTCCAGATTGTCAACAGCCATGGAATTTTTTGTCGTACTGCATTGGAGATGATGTATAGATACAGAAGTGCTGCAGAAAGTGCATCCAATCCAATTGGCACAATATCCCATCGTGTTTCCTTTGGAATTCGTTCGAGAACGATTCTACTAAATGCATAACAAAATGATTCGATTTCGCTTGCTGGCAAATCTTTGGGGAGGAGTGACTTGATCTGTTCTTCTAGACTATCGCCGCTAGGGTGAACTTTTCTCATTCTGCTTGTTATTTCATCCATTACTCTTTCATAGCTCAGACTGCGATTGAGCATATCTGGTGATACAGCAGCTTTTGGAACCGGTTTCAAATCATATGTATTCTCAAATAGTGATTTTTCAAGAGGACTCGTTTCGCTCTTCCACGAAGATGATTCTATAATGAGCTGTTTCAGAATATGGAAATCATGAGTCCTTCTATTTCCTTTAAGCCACTCTGTTACTGTAATCATGTCTGACTCGTTCTTCTCTTTCTTTTTTGGCATCTTCACAACTCAGTATTCATACTTCTACTTATCATTATAGGCTCATCAAATAGGAGCTTATTAGTGTCTTCCAACACTAATTATTATGACGCCGAATCAGCTGACCCTGGTTTCTCTAGACATTAAGCCTGATAGCATAACCATGCCACTTAATGATACACTAACAGAGAGTTTATGGGACACTGTGAAAAATAACTCTCTGAACATCATTCTCAGAGAACCTTCTTTGCTAGAACTTGCTTCACGTAAAGACCCTGGCGTAATTGCTTATTGTGATAATTTACTGCGTGCCGAAGATCAGGAATCATGGTTCACCGCGCTGAAAGCTTTGGAAACCCTGGAAACATACGATTCTGCACAGCGACTACTAGTTCTTTGTGGGACTTCGAGTACCGGTGATAGAAAAATAGTTCTTAATGTCCTTGCTCGGGTGCTCAGTTCTTCTCAGCGTGAAGGTTTCCGCAGGCTCATCCGCTCTATTGTTGCTCCTGGCGAATTAGATATAACAAACTGGACTTCAACTGCACTTCGCGTTCTTGAGGTTGTCTGTGCTGAAAAAGGAATCCAAGTTGTCGATACTGCTGGTCTTCCCCTCTCAAATCTTGAGCAATATCTTCAGACATCCATTTTCTCTGGATTAAAATAACAGTTTTTCTTCATTGGATGAGTCATTTCCTGCAAAGTGCTACCAATACATACTGCAGAAGTCCGACATGAGCGATTTTTGAGAAAAATAGAGGCCTCATAAATCTTGTTTGGCGTTTTCACTATCTAAAAAATGAGTATTCTTCATGACTGGCTCGCATGTTGAACTTCTTACTTCTTCGGCAGAGTTACTAATCTTCTGTACACAATAGAACATGAGAAAACAATGAACTTGATGCTCTATGTCCGAAACCCAAAGCATGTCATGCAAAGGAGGTCTGGCATTGCAATATGATATAGGATCGATGCTCTTTCTTAACTTGGTTTTTTCAGTTAAGATTGCTCCAGCTGTTGTGTTCGTGGCTACTCTAATTCGTTCCTTGATATTATTCTCAGGGAATAAGCGAGTGTTTAGAGCCTGGACAAGAAATGCGTTACTATCGGCAGTTAGCATCATATTTTTCCCAGGTTCAATAATCAATACTGCTGTCAGATACGCTGTCTGCTCACTGTTCAGAATTGACCTGAAAGGTGTTGCCGCTGGGAGTACGTACGCAGAGCTAAATCTATTCCTGAAAGTGGATTCTCCGCCCAGAGTAGTAGTATTAATTTCTGCACTATTTGTAAGCACTATTGCATCTGTGTTTATTGGGTTCACTCTTCTTTTCCTCCCTGTCGTGCTTCTTGCAAATGCACCAGTTTACCTACTATGCTGGTATCTCTCTCTTGCAGTACTCTTCAATAGTTCACTGAAAGGAGGAGATGTTTCTCTTCTCGGAGCTGCATTGCAAAAGCATCAGGGAAAAGGAATTGCAGAACTAGTTCTTGCACTATCTGTCTTGATAGTATTCTATAGCGTCGTCGGTGTGGGGGTAGGTGCATGAGAATACATCAAGGTGGTCTAGCATATTTGTCCCGGGTCGACTCCCGTTTTATTCTACATCCATCCGCACGCGATAAGATTTGTTTTCTCATCAGTTCCCACGTCAACTTATCGCAGAACGGTCGGCCCGTTGGACCCCCTACTATGAAAAAAGGAGGCGCTATCACCGTATGAAACGTGTTGCTCTATCTCTACTCTTAGCCTGCATGATATTTGCCAGTATCCAATTCACAGCTGCTCCTGTTGAGCTGCTGAATGATATAGATGTTCAAGATGATTTGAAAGACCTCGGAATTACCTCAGCAGATCCTGGAGTAACGGTTTCCAATAATCCTTACATTGTGCTGGAGCTCGTTGGAGGAGATATCTCCACTCATGGTACTAACTGGTCTACATTGTTGAATACAATGGGCGTTCCAAATTCTGTACTACAAACTAGTGAAGTTCTTGCTGATCCCTCACTATTACATAATGTCCCTGCTGTAATCATTGATGGCAGTCTTGGTTCATCTAGTGGAAATGCCGTTTCACAAAATCTAGTGAATCTCCTGATTCAAGAAGACATCACTCTGATACTTACCGGACGTTCGGCTTGGTTGCTTCATCGGCTATCAGCCCGAAGTCCACCCTCTCAGACCGCTTCTGTTGCGACAATCTTGGCCACCGCGCCTGGGTATGCAGGAGCGGTCTTCCTTTCACAACCGGTTCCTCTGACAATTGGTTCGACACTGAGTACAGAAACTGGTCTATTCATTCCTATTGATATTGTTCAGACTGAGATGTCCCGATTGGTCAATCTGACAGGAAGTTCTATTTCTACCACAGGTCCCCTACGATACGATTCTTGGCCGCTAGATATCTTTCTGTTTGCATATGAGGACCCAACTCTTCTAACTTCAACTGGTGAAGGTCTCTTAGAAAATACAGTAGCTTATTGCAATGCAGTTAGAGAAACTGCAACTGCTACTAATCTAGCCGCACTTCAAGCGTCTGAAGGAGAAATGCTTACAGGCGGTTTCAGTTATGACCATGCACCTCTCATTGTATCGGTTTACTATGCAGTTCATTCAGCTTCAGATCTTCTCGAAGGAGCTGCTTGGACGAGTTGGGTTGTAGACAACACGCCATTAGTTCGTGATATTCTTAATAACCTCTTGATAGACTACGGGTCAGAAACAGGTTTCATGACTTCATTCGCGGATGGAATTGTAAGTTGTCAAAGTACCGCACAAGGACTTTGGATTCTAACAACTATGGGGCTTACTGCAGAGTTTCCTGAAAGTGAAATCGTTCAATATCTTAGTTCGCGACAAGAAGTAGCAGGAGGGTTTGACAACTATATTACAACCACCTACTATGTCACTGAGGCGCTGGCTGTTTCAGGTCAACTAGGTGAGATATCAGCATATGATCTTGAGCTCTGGTTGAGGTCTCTAGTTATTGATGGTTCAAAAACGGGCGACCCCGACCTTTGGGGCGCAATAGGGTCAAATCCAACAAGCATCTCCCCGCGGACGAACTATGCTTCTGAATATCTGAGGTCTCTTGCGTTCATAGGATTGGCGCATCCCGATCCCGCAAAGCTGACGAGTTGGATATCGACACGCACTGCAAATGGAGACGGCTCCTTTAGAAATACAAATGGTCCCGATGAAGAGATTGTAACAGGGACCGCGTCAGCTTTAGCAACCATGCAGCTTCTCGGAACCCTTAGTGCTGAGAATAAAACTGCAGGTTTCGTATGGTTCTCCAATAATCAACTTGGCTCTGGTGGTTTTGGAATGAAACCTGCTACAGATGATTTTGTAGCAAAGACTAGAGAAACCTCAAGGGTAGCTCTCTGTCTTGAATCTCTTGGAGAAACCTCTGGTGCAATTGCATCTGGGATCACAGCCTTCATTGACTCAATTACAACTAGCGTTGGATTCGAAGCAATGGACATTCTTCCATCACTCATGTGGACAAGCTGGCTTCTAGAATCTAACCGCTTAGTACATTCACCACTGGTCGATCTGAACCTTGCAGCTGACTATCTTAACAGGTTTGACATTTTAACAGTCTATCCCTTTTGGTCAAATCTAACAACCGTGAGTGCTCCCGAGTACGGATTCAATCAATACCGGACAAAGAGTGTCTGGACCCAGTACTTTGGGACTAGTGCGGCACATGCACTTGGAGTAGATTTTGACTCGACTCTAATTTCTGCTATCACGATCTATCTCTCTCAGAGCCAATACATAACTGGACATTATCGCCCAACTTCTATTATGGGAACTGCCCATATGCAGCACTCAGTAGCTGCTGTAGAAACCTTGTTCTTACTTGATGAGCTGGCCACAATTCCCTACCGTGCTGCGTTAGAGACCGCTATCCTCTCAGAGTACAGCTCTGGAAGTTGGGATTCGACAGGATGGACCATAGAACCATTTGCAGGTTTCCAAGAAGCCATCGATTTTCTATCAACTCGCGCAGCTATTAGACTTGGAATTGTCACTCCAACAATGGTATCTGAGATTACTGCTTCAATTGAATCTCGTATTCAATACACAGACCTCATAGCACTGAGCATGGATGTGGCTACTCTCTCTCTTCTCCATGCATCAGATTCTTCCGTCAATCTTGATTCTGTAGATACTTCCTTAGTTCTCAGTGCTTTGAGGTCATCATCTCACTTCAGTGACGGTTGGTTCAACAGTAGTGTACTCTGGCAGCCAGCGTTCACTCAGAGTGTTCTCAAGATGGTTTCAATTCTTGGACTCCGATGTGAACTCTTTGACACTCCTGGAGTTGGTTTGAGTGCAAGTGCAAGTGGGAATACCGAGCTTGGTTCAACACTTGATATCTCCGTAAGCATCTCCTCTTCAGAACCAAGTCATACTGTTATTGTGAATGCATTTGGTGAAACAACACTCTTTACAAATGTCGCCAATTCAGATTCTCTCTCACTACCTGTTCCATCAAGTCTAGAGACCTTAGGCTCGTGGCCCGTTTTCATCATGGTTCAAGATTGGGGTTCATCTCGTGCATACGACACACTCACTGTGCAGGTGGAAGGAATTCTTGAAGGCTCTGTTGATATTGAAACCGCAGTAGTGAAGATGGGTGAAACTATCAATGGCACGATTTCTTGGACTCTCGCAGGAGGCGGTGCTGCTGGTATCGGTCATATCACGATTCGTCTTGGTGACCCACCGACATATCAGCAGTACGTTTACGACGAAACCTCACCATTCTGGTTCTCGATTCCGAGTACAGATTTTGATGCAGGAAACTACAATCTCACAGTTACAATTGACGTACCAGACTGTTCCCAATTAGTTCTCAGAGATCAAATATCGATTGCAGAACCAAATCCAACTTATCTTACAACCCCATCAGAGACCGATGGTCTTGTGGGCAATGAGTTATTCGTAAGCTGGTCTTTATATCATCAAGAAAACGATTCACTGATTGCGAATCAAGAGGTTTCGCTACTAATCCGAGATGACCTTGACACGATTGTATATTCCACTCTACTCATTTCAGATTCTAGCGTCGGCTCCTTTTCTTGGACTCCTATGGCTAGAGGTGATTTTACCTATACTCTGACTTTTGATGGAAATGGTTCTCTGGATGAAAGTCAAACTCAGGGATTGATTCACGTATACGAGCAAACTGTGATTACTTGGATTGGAATTGATACACTAGACCAGTACTCAACGGTTACACTAACGGTGCAACTTACAACTCAAGATTCAGAGGTTTTGAGTGGACAGAATCTGCATATCACAATCACATCTCCCTCTTCGGTGAATATTGTTGATACAATCCTTGTTACCAATTCAACAGGTCATGCATCTGTTACAATTACGCTTACTGAGAATGGGAACTACAATGTCCAATGTGATTTCTCTGGTGTGAGTTTTCTCCTCAGCTCTTCTGAATCAGACATTGTGACTTCATGGTCTTCAAGCCAATTAGAAATTAGCGGGGTAGTTGTTGAGGAAACCATAGGTGGTACTCGGACACTATGGGCTCAGTTGAAAGACTTGATTTCAAATCCTGTTTCAGGTCAATCGGTTACTCTTCGTGTCATCCTTCTTCCATCTACTGTGGTAATGGAACAGACACTTACAACAAACTCTAGCGGTCATGTTTCAATGCAATGGAGTGCAAGTAGTGCAGGTTCCTTCAGATTCGAGGTTGATTATGGTGGGTCTCTTTCACGAGGCTCAGCTTCTGAAACATTTGATTTCGATGTGCTAATTCCAGTGACTCTCTCAATAAGCTACAATCCCTCTCCAGAGGTTGGGGTTACAGGTTGGATTCAGGTTGTGGCAATTGACCATCTCTCGAATCCAATATCAGGTCTCACTGTGACGATATCTGTTGAACGACCCGGAGGAGGTGT
>JABCSP010000124.1 GCA_018238825.1 Candidatus Thorarchaeota archaeon
CTGAAGAAGAGATCAATAGTGTATGAGGATATTGACCACATTGCTCGTTCAGTCAAAAGCCGAGGAAAGCAAGTAATAGTTTCACCAGCCAGATGTGGTAAATGTCAATTTGTTTTCAAAAAGATAAAATCCGCCAAAGCACCTACAAAATGCCCCAAATGCCGTTCTGAATGGATAATCGCCCCGGGATTTTTGATTAGAGAAAAGTAATGAATGTAACTAGTCCAGCTTGTAAACTCTCTTTATTCCAGCACCTTCACGTTTCACGTCTGTAACTCGAGTAACCATGAAATCAGATAGACCATAATCTGATTCCTCGACGTATCCATGAACTATCACAGGCATACCAACTTTTGGAAGGAATCTGCATTTATCCATGGTAGTGGCAGAAACACGAATTGTGTACGTCTTCTTTGTGGTTTCATCTTGAATTACAAATTCAGTGGTACCATACCATCGCTGAGTACTAATCCTAGTAGTGCGGCTTTTTCCAAGCTCGCGTATAACTCCTTTTACAATAGTCATGAATTTTCACACTCCCAAGGTGGAATCAATCTTCCATAGCGGCCGCCCCCACCAATCTCATAGCAAGCAGTACCATTTCGGTAATGTTCAATCATTTGTGAAACTCTTTCATTAATCTGTTTCAAGTCTTGAATCGGTGATGATGTTAACACGGTGGTCTCTGTACCAAAGCCCTCTCTGAATTTCTCATACAGCCGAAGCGCAGTCTTTGAGGATGCTGATTTTACCCCTATTGCAGATGCGATAATATCCAGTAGTGGAGCAATGCGGAGATAGGGAGGTCGATGTTTGGGGGACTTTGATTCTCCAACCCCGATGGCAGCAGCTCGGTCTCGTACACCTAGACGGAGAAGTTTCCCATCAGCTGGGCAGTTGACGTTACGCTTAGAGATATCAACCAGTAGTTTCTGTGCTTCATCATCACTTGCGCAATTAATGTAGATATTCAAATCATCAAAGCTAGGAAAATCATCTCCATCACCAATAATCAATGTCCTCCTGCACTTTGAGCAATACGAGAGGAAGTATTTTCCAAGTCGTGGATCGAGCCCAACGTTCAGTACAGGTTTTCTGCCGCTCTCTCTTCTTAGTGCCAGGCTAACCTCATCATAGGTAGGTTCTTTCATTTCCAATCTGACAAATTCTCTTCCAAGTTTATTTGGATTAGGTGAATGAGCATCACTTGAAGTGATGTACGTGATTCTGTGGAGATCGGGAATACGATCTGCAATTTCAGTATCTGCAGAGAGACCGAGTTCTATGAAGTGAATATGTGGTGTTTCTTCCCCATAGCAGGATTTGAGACTCGAGTGTCTATTCTCTCTGAAAATAGCTCTATACGGAGTGAATGCATGAGCAGGTCCAATCATTCCATTCGCATCACGCACAAGACCAGCTATCTCCTCACCGTTTAGATTTACTCGGGGTCTTCCACCCCATTGATGATCTAGATTAGGGGAGTTTGGTTTGACTGATTTTCGAAGAATTTCTACAGCTTCAAAATTTGGAAGAATGACCACATGATGTATAGCCTCAATATCCTCTATCTCAACAGTTGGAATGAATGCTACAGAATCATGTTCGAATACATCACCAGTTCTAGTTAGATTGGTCTTAAGATGCTTCAACCACTGAGGTTGCGTTGCATCACCAGTTCCAATTAGATGAAGTCCCTTTTCCTTGGCCCCTTGAGCCAATCGGGGTATTGTCATTGATTTGCTAACACTGATGGAGTGAAGTGAGTGGATATGAAGGTCGACATCATAATGGTTCATGAAGAAGCACCTTAGATGTTAACAATGACTTTTGTTACAGCTGGTTGTGATGCAAACTCGAAAGCCTTGTTGCCATCCTCAAGCTTGAACTCTTTAGTTATGAGTTTCTTCACCTCAATACGTCCCTTCGAAAGCATATTTATTGCTTGATCAAAGGGCCCTCGACTTGCACCATAGAGAGTAAGTTCCCTGGCTACTATTGTTGATGGATTGATTGAGAATTGATGACCGTGGATGCTCTTCATGGCGACAATTCCACCATTTCGTACAACATCAATAGCCATAGATATACCATCGGTGTTACCTGTGGCTTCAATTACAATCCTTGGCCCTACACCATGTGTGATTTTCAATATGTCAGATTTCCAATCACTCTCTATTGTGTCATATGTGTGTTGAAAACCAAGTTGTTTTGCTAAACCAAGCTGCCATCTGTTTCTTCCAACAATATGAACATCAGCTCCATTAGCATCATAAACCTGTGCTAGCAAGAGCGCAAGTTTACCGCTTCCCAAGATAAGAATGGGCTCATCATCTTCAGCAGGAGCTTGTTGGTAGGTCTTGATTGCGGAAGCTAGAGGCTCTGCGAACGTAGCATCTGCAGTACTTACGCCATAAGGAAGTGGATGAATTATATCTGCAGGAACACAGACATACTCCGATAAGCCTCCGTCTTTAGTCATTCCCAGGATTTCTTTATTAGCACAATTCTGACGATCACCACTGCGACAGTACCAGCAACGACCACAAGAGATGTCAATATCACTGGTCACCAGTGTTCCAGGTTCAATTGTAGGATCGGAACTCTCATGAATTACACCTGCAAACTCATGACCGAGGACTAGTGGTAAATCTACCTCGTAATCCCCTTTCCAGATGGCCAGATCAGTTCCACATATACCAACGGAACGAACTTCAATTCGAACATCTCCGGGCATAAGGGGAGGCATAGGCGTATCCGCAAGTTGGAGTCCATCTACAGTCAATATGAGCGATTGCATTTTACATTCTCCCTCGTCTAGTTATCCCTTCAATCCCGTGTCTAGTAAACCCTTCGATACAAAAGTGTATTTGCACACAATAAGTACTATCTAGAAAATGCAATAATTCAAGGAGCAAACTTAACAGGATTATAACCACGGATATTACAATGACTGCTCCAATCATGTTCAATAGAAGATTGAGTAAGAGTGAACTCAACACATGGATTCACTTAGTTGAAAGCCAAACAGATATCGGTTGTTTAAGCAGAGAAATGGCTTCAAATTTCCTCAACCTTCAGGAAACATTATCATTCGTTTCATCTATGGATGATGAAATCATTGGCGGTACTGCAATCTACAGAGATAGAACTCGTTTAGGAATGATACTTGCATCAGTAGCGGTAAAGAAACAATTCAGAGAAATAAGTGCGTACAATATTATCAAATCATCACTTCCATTTTTCAGAACTGTTGCAATTAGAGATATTGAAGCACTGATTCCAGATGATTCGTCAGTGGACCGTTTAGCTTTCCCGGGTTCTCTTGAACTGGATCAGTGGACAAAGAGTGTACTTGAACGCATTGGATTTGAAGACACGAGTAAACTCTTCAGCTATTCTATTAAAATTCAAGGAGAGAATCCACAAAGACAATTGAAGAACATGTGGGACTCTCATTCAGATGTTAAGAAAGCTAAGAAGCTGATATGGGACTCCAGTAAGGCCACGGGGTTGACGAATTCCCACCTTTGGACTGTGTTTGATTTTGCTGTTAACCAAGGTACTCTCAGAACAGTTACAATAGAGGATTCAATGAAGCTTGTAACGAGCATCTATTATTCTGGAAAAGTAGCAATCATCGGCTTGATAATTTCAGATGATGGCTTCACTGATGATGGAAGGACACCCAGAATGATTGCGGAAATGGTTAGAAATTCAGATGCAGAAACTTTGATACTACCACTCATTGGAGATGGGCAAAACAACTTGATTGCGGCAGTATCTGATGAGTTAGGTGGGTCTCTTAAGAGAAGGTCGATGACACTCATGCGTAAGCGTCTGTAAGTAAGTGATAATTGTGAGAAACGCTTTTCTTGATACAGAACTTTGACACCAGAGGTCGTCCCATGTCCACGCTCAATGTGAAAAAAGTTGGAACTGGTTTCCTTCTTGAATACGGTGATGTCAGATTAGCACTGGACACTGGAATTAAGGGAGAAACTACACTACTTTCTCATTCACATGCGGATCACATTGGAGGCCTGAAAAATGCAGGTCATATCATTGCTACATCTGGAACATTTGATACCTTGGAAGCAAGGGGAAATAGTTGTTCCAAGAATAGAACATTGATCCGTATTGGAGATACATTCGGGCAGATTGGCGTGGATATCACTGCGCATAATGCGGGTCATGTACTTGGATCGACGATGTTTCATCTTGAATTCAATGATGGACTGACAGTATTATTCACTGGAGATTTCAATAATGTTGATAGCTTTGTTCATACTGCTGCTGAACCAGTAGAAGCTGATGTTTTGATTACTGAAGCAACCTATGGACAACCAGAATGGGTTTTTCCTGAACGAAAAGGCGTGTACAACAATATTCTCGATACTGCAACTACGATTATCGATGAGGGGCGAATTCCGTTATTCAGTGCATATTCACTTGGTAAATCTCAAGAAGCAATTGGGCTCCTTCAAAGTGGTGGTTTCAGAATCATCTCAGGAAACACAAGTATAGACAAAGTTTGTAGTGTCTACAACAACCATGGATTAGATCTTAGACATTACACATTGTCGTCCCTCGGAGTGTTAGATATTTTGGAATCAGGAGCCGTTGTTGTTAGTGCATCTATTCGACACACCATGAATAACATCCGAAGAATCTGTGATAATGATACAGCAAAGAATCTGGAACAAAAAATGGAAAAGTATAGTCTTTCAGGATGGACTCTTGGAAAATTCCGAGAGCGAGGTTTCCCACTAAGCGCACACACTGATTTCAATGGTTTAATCGAATTTGCAAAATCTGTAAATCCAAGAGTTGCGTATGTATTTACTGGGAGTGCATCTGAATTTTCAGAACACCTCTCAGCAGAAGGAATTAATGCAGTACCTCTTGAATAGGTGATTCATTTGGAAGAGTACATGTCAGATATGGTGGAGCCAGTTCATGCAGATTCATTCTTTTCAGTATCACGAACTGGTGAATTCCATGAACGCCTAAACTTTGAATATCTTGACATGTCAGGATACTATCAAAAAGTTATCCGTGATGAAAAACTACTTGCAAAAGAAGTAGAAAAGTTAGCAGATAATATGCAGTTCTTCCTTGACAAGGAAAGAGTTGAAATCAATAGTGAACGAGTCAGGTCACGAGTTGACTACTGTGATATATTTCTCAAAGGAGATACCGATGTCGTATCTGTTATCTATCTCATCGATTTTGCTGGAAAATTTGTTGAAGGTCAGAATGTGATAGAAACCTGGCTTGAAGAAGAACAAGCACCCTACGATTTTGAAATCCTTTGGAGATTCCCTGTTGGAACAAAAATCATCGAGGTTGAAACAACTATGGAATTTGATATCTATGATGATATCATCAGCCTCTGGGCGATGGATGGCGATGACGTGGGAGGTTATGAGAAAATAGTTTTTGAACTTCCACCATCAACTTTGGATACTAGGTGAAAACAAATGCAAGCTTTGTTGCTCCTACATTATCTAGGATGGATTCTCCTATTCATTGGTATCTTGCTAGTGTGTCTTTCAGTTATTTCTGCATCAAAAGATTCAGAATCAGAGGACAATGAAACACGTATTGAGAGCAAGGGTATCATTTTTCTCGGACCCATTCCAATAATTTGGGGATACGGGAAAAAAGGCTGGTTGATTGCCGGTGTAATTGGCATCATTCTCTTACTCATATGGATTGTATTCTTCATTTAGGCAATTCACACTTATTCTGTAATCGAACGCGCCATCGTCGTCACACAGAACCTGCGTTTACCTGCGATAAACACGTCTATTCCTGAAATTGCGTGTATTACCTAAGCCATACCAATCCTCATAGATAGATAAAACGTCTAATTTCTTGGAGAAATGTAAAAATGATATTCGTTTGCAGGTCCTGTGGTAAATCGACAGTTGATATCGATATGGTTCTTGAAGGTGAATGTGGGTGTGGTTGCACTCATTTCCACTTGGTATCAGAAGACCGTTCAGAACTTCCTAAAGCTCTTGATGAGAAGGAAATGCTTCGAAGAGACTTGCATACTTGGATCGATCTTAATCTCGACTCCATGTTACCTGAACATGTAGGGAATATTAGTGTCAAGTTCGAAGTTGGAAAAGACAATATTCTATCTTGATTGTTTCAATCGTGCACGAATCAAATCCCTTCTTTGATATAACAGAATGATACCCAAAACACAGATGATTCCAAGTCCTATTGGTGGTAGTATCACATTATATTGCAATCCATGTTCTGGATTGTCGGGGTATCTATCTACTCCTCCAGAATTACCAGGAATGATGTACGTGCCAAAACCGATGTAATCATCCCACACATTACCTCTAGTGACTCCATCATCCCATGTGTTATTATCGCCCCGATCTCGAGCATTGTATCCCTCATTATCGATGAAAGTATTGTAATAGATTGAATTATTGGATGTAGAACCACTAAGATATAGACCATACCAATCATTATCGAAAAACAGATTATTACGAATAATATAATCATGAGAAGCTTGTAGTTCAAACCCCTTTTCATTGAATGAAATGTTGTTCCATTCAAATATCACAGATGTACCCCATGAATAGATACCCTTT
>JABCSP010000125.1 GCA_018238825.1 Candidatus Thorarchaeota archaeon
CTAAGATAACCCGCCCTACGGGGTTCTGTTTTAAATCAAAGGTCGTAAACCAAATGGTAGTTAGTCCAGATGATGCACATGGAGGCGAAAAATTCGCACGTCATCTTGGTCTTGTGGGTGCCACGAATATCGGTCTCGGAGCTATGTTGGGCGGAGGAATCTATGTTATTTCTGGAACAGCTGCGGGAATGATTGGACCAGCGCTAGTCCTAGCATATTTGGTTACTGGAATACTTGCAATGTTTACTGCAATCAATTATGCTGAAATTGCCAGCTCTATACCCAAGCAAGGCGGGGGTTACACCTTTGCTCATGATACTCTTGGGGGACTTCCAGCTTTTTTTACAGGATGGTTTCTCATGCTTGGAAACATCGTCGCTTGTGGTCTCTATGCTTTGGCTGTGGCACATACCCTAGTTATCTTTCTTCCAAATGGAACACAGTTCATTGCAGTAGTGGCTCTAGTCATCATTGCGATAACCTTCATCACCAATCTTGTCAGCGTCAAGAGCGTTTCTGGTGTTCTTGGTGTCCTCAATATCGCTCAGGCAATCATTCTCTTCTCATTCATTGTGGTTGGATTGATGTTTATTGAACCCGCTAATCTCACTCCCCTCTTCGCAGAGAATGCTGGTTTTCCAGCCTTTATGGCAACTATCGCGTTCATCTACATATCCTTCGTTGGTTTTGAGCTAGTCACTTCAGCATCTGAAGAGATCATGGAGCCAGCAAAGAATGTACCAAAAGCAATTTTTCTTACAGTAGCGATTGGCACCGGAGTATACATGGCAGCATCACTCGTACTGGTGGGTGTTGTACCATATCTTGAAATCGCTCAAACATTTACACCAGTTGCTCATGTGTACGCGGTGATGTTGGGACAATGGGCACAAATCCTCGGACTTGCAGGGATGGCTGCTTCAAATTATGCAGCTCTTAATGCAACCTTCTTAGCTGGAGCCAGAATAGTCTATTCAATGGGAAGAGACCGGTTCCTTCCCAAATCCTTCGAAAGCGTAAGTGAGCGCTTCAAGACTCCAATTCCCGCGCTCATTCTAGTATTAATTCTGGTGAGCCTTTTTGCTATGACTGCAGATGTTGTGTTAGTTGCACAGTTGGCTGTTTTTGGATACCTCGTTGCACAGGGAATCGTAAACTTTTCAGTCATAATTTTGCGTAGGAAAGGACTCAGTGTACCTGGAACCTTCAAAGCACCTTTCTTCCCCCTCTTTCCAATTCTAGGTTTCATTACATGCTTCGCCCTCATACCATCATTAGATTTCATTGTCCTTCAGATAGGTGTCATTCTAACCATGATAGGCTTGTTATTGTATATCATCTACGGAAGAAGATGCAACCGACGACATGAAGACATCATCCTAAATGATATCAACTGTCAACAGTGATGAACGATGAAAAATCCTCAGTATTTGGTAGTGAAGCAACCTTTTCAATTAGGACTCGATATCCATCCAGAGTTTCCACTTCTACAAGTGCAACAATATCATGGGGTCCGCTATCAACAATACATACAAGGCGGACTTCATCAAAGGATTTTAGCTTGGTATAGATTTCATTGATTCGTCCTGGTTCTGAAATTATTGTTAAGAACACTTTGACGACCATTAGTATCTCCTACCAGTTTCAAGAGTATAGAGTCAGAGAAAAGTGTTGTCACCAGCTGCATCGATGAAACCAACACTTGAAGAAATATTCTTTTCTGTATGGGCTTAAAAGCTCCCAGCAAGACCATATGCCGAACCTGAATGTTAACCAATAAGGCCTACAGGTATGAACTGGAACCGAACATCATCCCGGATTCGATGTCCAGGAATGTCTAGGTTTAGGGGAATGGAGAGGACAACACCTGAACAATAAGAGGTCTAGCTGTGTGGGGACAGATAGACCAGGGAGAATATCAGGTGTCATCCTCATTGATATTCTGATTCTACTCAAGACAAGATAATTGCTTGATGGCAGATTCAGGAATTATGTGAATGTTTTCGTAGTATTCATGATCATCATCCACAACAGTCTTTGAAAGGGCAACTTTCAACAAACCATCAGTCTTACCTAAAAGATAACCAGCAATAAACTGTAGAGGGACTTGTTTCTTGTCAGCTTCCTCTTTTGACATTGCGCAACACTCGACCCCAGGGCTCTCGAAGATTACCTCGATTGTCTTGTGATCGTCACAAGCTGCATGTCTGTGTAGTTCCTTGGTTTGCTCACTAATTCGGTCCTTACCACTAACACTTTCGAGCCGTCCTTGGTCATAATGGAACGGATTACCTGTTAACCTGTGAATCGAAGGTGTGAGGTAAAGGGTCTTCTCAGACAAAGAAGCCACCTCTTCATTACCACCGTCAACAAAACGCTTGTCCTCGCTCTCTCCAACAAGATAACGAATCTTGTAGTGCTTGGCATCAACGTGTTTCTTTTCGTCATCTTTGTTAACAATGACCTGTGTATCATTCCACATCTCGACTGGTGTGAAAGGATTCTTAATTGCTTCACTCATAATATACTCATCCTAATAATTAATTAACAATAGTTATGTACACAATAGTTAACTTATAAGAGTTCTGTCGTGTGTCTGATCGGTAGGACATTTCTCAGTCAGGTGAATTAAGTGATAGAATATGTTTGGATAATTCTGGCTTCGACGCTTTTTGGAATACAACATAGTGGTATATCATCACTAAGAGTCAAGGGATGGATAATTGATAGGTGGGGTAAGAGAGGATATGCAGGAATTTTCAATTTCACGAGTGTGTTAACTCTGCTGATAGCATTTCATTTAATGCAATTCGAGAACTGGTTGTATTTCATCACAGACTCTACTTCAATTCAACCGCTCTTACTCGTCTTAGGGGTTCTGTTTGGTAGTGCTGGTATGTATGTAGCATATCGAGCGTCAAAGGTTATTTCGGTAAGCACAGTAGCCGACATGAGAACAGATCGGAAACCTGAACTCATAACTGCAGGCATCTATTCTCGAGTACGCCACCCACTCTACCTAGCCACAATTCTGATCTTTGGAGCTATGGCCTTAATCTATCCATTTCCAGTTGTAATTGTGTTTTCACTCTCTATGATAGCGTATACAATAATTGGAGCGTATTTCGAAGAACGAAAACTTGTCCTGCAATATGGCGATGAATACAACAGATACAAGAATCAGGCGGGGTTCATACTACCTTGGTTCTAGAACATACTACTCCAGCATCTTCTGAATTTTTGATAGGTGCCTAGACCTCTTCACTGCATTAGTTGAAATCTCGTGCACTTTTCCTTTCTCCACAACAAAGTGCTTGGTCTCAATCTCAGGAGCAAAGTGTCTTTTCACATCATCAATGACATAATGGAGCTGTACGCAATGTGGACTTCCATCAACCGTTAAAGCAGTAATCTCAGATATACCAGAATACTTGACGATTGAACCAATCTTGAATCCTGCTTGGTTAACATGGGTTTCTTCAAGACACACATGAAGAACTGCTTGACCACCATCTCTCTCGGAGAATTCCTTCACTATCTCTGGAAACCGGTCCATACAGCTTCCAACTAGAAGCAACTTGCCTTTATTCCGAAGCCTCTTATCTCCGACATTTATTCGCATTAGATGTTGCCACTCACCAGACTTGTCACTCATTTCTACCATTTCCTACGCACGGGAGTTGGTTCTTCAACATCTGGTTGAGTTGATGCTCGATAATCCCCCAAAGGAGGTGCAATCCTAGCAACGATATCTCCCTCAAAAACATAATTCATGCGACTCAACGATATTAATACACCATCAAAAGGAGATACGACATCAATCGTATCTTGTACTGTACCTATCACATTGCCACTTTGTACTGTTTCACCCAGATTCACCCTAGGTACGAAGAAACCTTCTGTTTCAACATTGATGTGCTGCATCCTCCCAGTCATTGTAACAGAGGTTTCTATCTTATCTCCAGATATCATTTCCTTCAGCTTCATGAAGTTGAGAATAGCCTCGCGAACTTCAACTGCAGCTTGGGAGTCTACTTGATCAACATCCCCTCTCATCTCAATTGATATTATGGGGATACCATCATGCGCTGCTTCAGTTGTCAAAGTTCCTCGTTGTCCAGAGCACTGCACAGTGATTGGTAATGCAATCTGTGATGCAACATTCCTCACATGGATATATTCCCGATGCATAGCAACAACATGGCTGACACAGTTCTGTCGACCAGTCTTGAGATGGATAATGTAGTCAGCTTGTGAAGCACGCCTCCAAATCTCCCATGCGGTACGTTCTGTAATTGTTCCATGTTCGTCACCAGGAAATACCGAATCAAGATCCTTCGAATCAAGTGGAGAAACCTTTACTCCAAGTCTGAAAGCCAGAGGATTAGCTACTGGAAGGATTGTTACAGAACCAATAATGCGTTCGATATTCTCAAGATACTTCATTATGAGATAGCTTGCGTAAACGTCTGTGGCCGAACCACCATCCATAGCGGATATTATCAGTAAATTGGGACGCTCCTCACCAAACGAGTAGAAACCAAGAGTCGTACCAGTCTTCGGATCGATATCTACTGCATCAACAACAGCTTTCACCATGACAAGCCCTTCTATCAACTAATGTGCATATTACTTTCAAGAAAGATATGAAGCGGTGTATGACCTATAATCACCGAACCGCTTCATGTTAACTAAACCTGACCATATTCCTAATAAGCACTCGTCATCCTACGAGCAAAAGAGTGTGAGCCAGGATGGATTGCGTTCTTAACTATTAACACATGCTCCTTTTGCGAGTCCTTTATAGAGGAAACCATCTTGGATTCGAATAATCCTTCAGTGTCAAGAGAGGTTACTATACATGAGTGAATTTGCAAAGATTGAGAAGAAATGGCAGCGACGCTGGGCAAAGGACAAAATCTTCGAGGCGGATCCTGATTCCAAGCGTGAGAAATTCTTCTTGACTGTTCCATACCCATACGTGAATGGTGCCTTACATATTGGTCATGGCAGGACCTATACTGTTGGTGATTTGATTGCTCGTTACAAACGGATGCAGGGATACAATGTGCTGTTCCCGATGGCCTCGCATGTTACTGGTACCCCGATACAGGGTATGGTAGATAGAGTCCTAGCAGGAGACCCTGATGCAATTGAGATGTACAAGCGAGACCTGCGTCTTTACTTTGATACTGAGGAGAAGGTGGATGCACAATTAGCCAAGTTCAAGGATGGCATGACCACTGCATCATTTTTTGCAAAGGTCATCTCTCAGGACTTCAATGCTCTTGGATATAGTATTGATTGGAGAAGAGGATTCACTACTGGAGATAAAACATACAATAAGTTCATTGAATGGCAATATCAAAAGTTCATGGAGAAGGGGTATGTCAAGCAAGGCAACTATCCATTGCTGTATTGTCCGCAAGATGGGAATCCAGTAGGTGAAGACGACATACTGGAGGGAGCTTCAGCGAAAATCAAAGAATTCACTGCCATCAAATGGCCCTTTGAGGATGGATTCTTGGTTGCGGCTACCTTGCGTCCAGAAACAATCTTTGGCGTTACTAACATGTGGATCAATCCCAAAGCCAAGTATGTCTGGGCTATGGTTGATGGAGAGAAATGGATAATCTCGAAGACAGCTACAGAGAAACTGAAATTACAAGCAAAAGAAGTAGAGATTATCGACACGTTTCCAGGTTCAAAGATTATTGGTAAGACTTTCAGAGCAATACATGATGACCATGAAATACCCATCTTACCTGCCGCATTTGTTGACCCGGATAATGCAACAGGAGTAGTATATTCAGTACCAGGTCATGCCCCCTTTGACTACATTGCCCTAAGAGACCTAAAGGAAGATTCCTCAGACTTGGTACAGTACGGGATTTCATCCGAAGATGTACGTGGTATTGAAATAATTGGCATGATTGATATGAAAGGGTACAGTGAGTACCCAGCCAAGGACGCGGTTGAAAAGAGAAGCATCAAAGCTCAGACGGAAAGTGAGAAACTGGAGGATGCCACACAAGAGATCTACAAAGCAGAATTCTATGATGGAGTCATGAGGAACAATTGCGCACAATTCTCCGGTCGTGCTATTAAGGATGTCAAAGAAGATGTTGTTTCATGGTTGGAATCCATAAACCGAGTTGATGTGTTCTATGAGCCAGATCAACGTCCTGTGATTTGTAGATGCGGAGCAAATGTCGAAGTGGGAGTATTTGCAGGTCAGTGGTTCTTAGACTATCTGAGTCCAGGGTGGAAAGAGGAATCTAGTAGAGCACTAGAAAATATGGGAATAACCCCAGACATCTTCAGGAATCTATTCGAGGCAACCTTTGATTGGTTAGCTCAGAGACCATGTGCTCGCCGAAGAGGAATAGGCACTCGATTACCCTTTGATCCAGACTGGATTATTGAGTCACTATCAGACTCAACGATTTACATGGCATTCTATACAATTGCCCATCATATCACGAATAATAAGCTGAAATCCAAACAGCTGACTTACGAGTTCTTTGATTATGTAT
>JABCSP010000126.1 GCA_018238825.1 Candidatus Thorarchaeota archaeon
CAATAGCTGTCACATGCAAGCTATAATTCCCCACTTCAAGGAGTGTTTTATTCCTTACAACTCCACTAGTGTCAATAGTGAAATTCCCCATGTCATCGATTAGCCAAGTGCTAATATCTGCTGCATCAAATGCATCCAAATCATAGATAAAATCAAGTCCGAATTCAAGGTCTTGGTCTACTGGAATGACTTCCCAAACCGGATTTACTGTATCATTAATGAATACACTGAACACTTCGCTGATGGAATTATCATTGTTGTCCGTGACTGTTACGTTCAACCAGTAGGTACCAACTTCCAGAATTGTATTGTTCTCAATAATTCCCGAATCAATGTGAAAATGAACCGAGTCATTCAGAGTCCATGATTTGATTCCTGCAGCATCTGATGCTCCTAAGATATACTCGAACTTGTATTTGTATTCCTCTTCTTGATTTGTAATGAGGATAGTCCATTCAGGATTTCTTGTGTCCTGCACTATGACATCGAAGGTTATATTCGATTCATAACCATTCGTATCATTCACAAATACATCAAGGCTGTATATTCCAGTATAAATTGTTGAAGCATTCCTTACTACCCCAGTTTCTGAATCAATTGAAAAATATGTATCATTACCAATCCTCCACGAGTCAATTCCTGATAAATCCGTTGCATTCAAATTATACCAAAAAGAATCACCAACTTCTATAGATGTATTCAGTATGGGATTTACCCACGTTGGTCCAGTTGTATCCTGAGTATATACAACGAAGGTAGCTGTCAATTCGCGACCGTACGTGTCATTGACCCAGACCTGTAGGGGATATTCATCTAGAATAAGAGGAGTAGCATTTGTCAAAACACCATCTCCTGAGATTGTGAAATCTGTATTATTTACCCACCAAGTAGGAACTCCATATTGCACATCAGCATCTAGTCCATACGAGAACAGCTCTCCACATTCAGAGAACTGATCAGAAGGCTCAACATTCCATGATGGCGGTGGGTCCGGATATAACCATATGTAACTTACCTCTTCACTGGAGTAAATAGTTGTGATACCAAAGGTATCATCACCAGCTGCAGATAGTACAGTGTATCCTCGGGTACCGATAGTATCGTACTGATAGACCGTGTTGTTCAGAGTCAATGTCCCATCATAGTATTGGTAGCCATGTTCTGAATAGTAGTAGTACTCCGCAGAAACATGAATCCCTGTAGCGTTCTCTCCAATAGTAAATGTATTTTCGATAGGACCATCGATAAAGCAGATCAGTTGTTCCCAGTACATGGTGACACTTAGACTGCTCATATTGACAGATGTTATTCCATGTGCATTTATTGAAGCAGTTGTTATGCTATCGTAGGTTATACTGGTCAACATGTTTGGAGTGTGGTTTGCTTGCCAATTACCTCCACCCATATGAGTCAACCAACGATTGCCTAGTTGGTAGGTACCGTCAACAACTGCAGTAGTATCATATGCATACTGAAGTTCGACATCCATGTAACCCATGTCCGCACTATCAATAATGTTACTTGGTGACGAAATACTAACACAGACAATCTGGTCTGCAATATATGTCAATGACATCGATGACGCTAGGAGATTCGTTGCTCCATATCCTCCACCTTCTTCAACAACTTTGAAGGAATAGCTATCGCTCCCCACCTCGTCATCCGCTTGCACAGTGACAGAGAACTCACCGGTGTTTTCGTCATAGTTCGTTGCCTCCCAAGGACTGGAACTCACTGCTGCACATAAAACATGGACATCAACAAGTGCCTCGTTAGGATGTAGTAAACTACCGTAATAGTTGACCTCCCCAGAAGCTAATATTGACCCATCGATATCACCCCGATTGGCATTACCTGCTGAATCATCAAGGGTATGGGTCGATAGGTCTAGTCTGGTTTCAATATCCCAATTGACCTCATAGTAGTTTGATATGGGTGAGCTATCAATATCTTTGACGGTACATCTGAGATCGATATCTGAAATATCTGGATGGTCCCAATTTATCATGACATTAAATGTCACCTCTAGATCAGTACCTGTACCACCAGTTGAACCATCGATTATTGTTACATAATCACTTGTGTCAGAGTACTCTGCAAATGAACCATTATAAAAGAGACTCCAATACATTTCCAATCGACTGTCACTGTAGCAATCAAAATAGACTTCCTCAATGTTATCTCGTCCATCTGGATCCGAATGATAGGTTGTAATCTGGTAGTATTTGTTCATTCCATACAGATAGTCAGCATCATCCAAATTGGAGCATGTGGGGGCAGCATCGTTTTGAGGATCTGCATTAGTCAGCTTGATGTATACTCTACTAATTCTCCATTCTGCAAGATTTCCTGATTCAGTGCTGACTCTATAGGAATCACGAATATCCAGATAACATGTAGAACCAGTCAAATGATCATGAATATCAACGTTGAAATCAGTAGACTGACCGGAAGTTATGGTTGTATCAGGAGTGGGGTCACCAGAAGCAAATCTGAAATCTAGAGTTTCAGAGTCACTTCCAGCACCAAACTCAACATAGAGTCGCTCATTGACATAGGTGCCAGAATCAACTCCATTGAATCTGAAGACCGCTTGGAATCTCTCCCCGCTATGTTCGAAACCATACACTCTCCAATTGTCTGCAGCCATGGAGCCATCTTGAGTCAAACGTCCATAAGATATTTTGACTCTGAAATTCGCATGTTGATATTGGCTATCAAAACTTTGCACTGAATAGTCTTGTTTGCTTCCAGCTGGATAATTATAGACCGAATCCCACGCGCTACCGTCCCAGAAATATGCACTAACACCAAAATCTGTTCCACTGTCAATTCCAATGCTAAGGGTGAATCTGACATAGTCATATGATGACGTATCAACAGTCGATGTGTAAATTTCTCCAGTGTATTGACTGGTATTATCGTTGATATCCCCATCATAATTGATGTTCAAGTCTGACCATCCTGAAGGTTTTGAACTAAAGGTCGTCTGTTGTATCAACGTTGTAGAAGGGTAATAGTCTTGCTCTTGTAGTGTTGTGTAAGAAGCATCGTTACTCCCCATCCCAGGGGTCAAATCGACTTGGTCTGACACAGTACCATACGTCACACTATTGGTTGTATCAACATAGTCATCACCCACAGCTGAAGTTACGAAGACAGGGGTTCCCTCGATAACCGTTGTATCTCGGATTTGCTCCAAGTCTGAGGACTGGTCTATTACAATGGCATTCATTGATCCCGAGTGAATTACTGAAATTAGGAAAATTGCGGTAATGATTCCAAATAGAATCACTTTCAATTGACGATTTGGCATAATGATTTTTCCCCAAGTATGCTATTTTCGACTTCACCTATTTGATTATGATATCCAGAAAGAATAGAATTGACAAGCAGCGTATAGTTTCCAATGATACAAGTGATGCATTTCGTTTCATGCTTACAGGCATTCTATCTTACCCCTCTCCGCGGCATTTCGTCTAAATATCAGGATAACTTAATCTTTCCGTTTTCCATTACGATTCTTGTACGACCATCAGCATAAGTTATGGTAACAGTTGGTTTGTCAACAAGGAAATCTTGATGTGTAGCAGAATTATTTGCTACGACTCCAGGGTAGTCCATATTGTTACCAAAGGCGACATGTATGGCACTCCCAACCTTCTCACTTTCAAGGAATTCCTTTACAATTCGTGCTTTGGGATTAAGACCGAAAGCAAATTCACCAACATGTTTGGCCATGGAATCAGTTGCTTGCGTATCAAGCACGACTTGGACTGCTTTCTTATCATCCCCATCTACTTTCTCAACTTTGCCATCATTCACAACTACTGTAATGGGTGATTTCAGAGGTCCAATTCCTCCCACTGCAAGATCACAAACTAGGGTTCCCTGCATACCATTTTCAACAGGTCCGACAAGCACTTCTCCAGTTGGAAGGTTCATCCATTTCATAGTTTTCCAGTTAATGTAAGTATCACTGAACCATGTACGACCCTTCACATTCAATGTGAAATCCGAACCCGATGGTGATGTTACATGGGCCGAATCAACATCCTGAAGAAATGCGAGCATCGCTCTTGCATTATTCTGCATCTCTGAATTCTCTTCACGAGTAAGCGACAAAGCACCTTCTGTAAGCATGTCCATAGTAATTCCTGGGCAATGTCCCAATCGTGATTTTCCCTTCCTCGTTTCTAGTTTGATTGTTGCAATTCGGAAAGGGATTTCTTCTGCCATTCCTCGCAGAGTATTCACAAAGATGTCTGGTTGATGAGGAGAGTTAATCATCTCCACAAGGTGCTTTGGCGGAGCTTCCCTGAATTCTCCTTCTTGTGTTTCAAGTACTACCATCCTTGTCCAGAGACCTAAGTTGATTGCTCCTTGGGCAAACGCATTAGCAACATCTTCTCTAACATCATCGGTTACAATTAGAATAGATTCACCCGGTTGTGCTTCCAAAACAGATTCGAGGGCATTAGCAGCTGCAGTAATAGGATCCATGGTTTCCACCATGCGATTTCGGAATTCTCCTGCTTTTGTTTCTTCTGGACCGCAGATTATAGTGAAAAAAAAGAGATGTGTGTGATGGCTCTACACCAGCACACACTATTAGTTGAATTATCCACTTCGTTGAGCTTTATTGTAAGCACGGTCTAATTCCGAACTCATCGAGGTAGGTATTGCAGTCTTACCAGAGATATCCCCTTCCTTACGTCGAATGAAGACATAGAGAAGAGTAACGTAGACGATATCGAATGTTCGTAGAACCAGTGCACTTGGAATCGCTGCAAAGACTGTGAAAATCACCATAAACGCGAGCGTCATAATTAGATCTCCTCCAGTGTACATCCATCCAAAGAGACCTCCAAAGGCAGCAAAGCCAATGAATATCATGAATGCCAGCACACCAAATCCCCAGCGGACAGCTGTTTCCTTAATCATAACATCTACGAAATTCTTACGTACAAGTCCAACGCTTCTCTTGATTGCCTTGGTGGCACTCAGCTCCTCTGCGACCATAGCTGGAATAGTGAAGTAGTTTACAAGCATCCACACCCATCCAAGAATACCTGAACCTACACTTCCAACACCTCTTGTTAGAGGACTCGCCGATTTTCGTGTAATCGCTCGGATGAGAATCTGAATGAGTTTGACTATAACACTCATGATGCTTAGTACTACAAGTCCTCCAATGACACCCATTGATGCCTTAACACCATCTCCTATATCAGGGTCCCGTCCTCTCATGTAGATGTACGTGATGGCAGATGTTGTTGAATAGGCAAAGTTGTAGAAGAAGATTGTTACGAATAAGTAAGTCACAAGACCGACGATATAACCCCAATCCGTTTCTAAAACGAATTCATAACCCGGTACAAGCATTTGGGGCATGAAATACACTATGATTCCAGCGAATAATATTGCGGAAAATAATGTGAATATCATGGCAAGCAGTGGAGGCACAAAAGTTCCTTTTTCATCCAATGTGACCTGCCCTGTTAGCTTGATGATCTCTCCAGCTCTTCGAATTTTATCTCTGAATACTGTAAATAGAAGAAGAGTGATGAAGAGTGTAAAGATTCCAGGAATTAGAATTGTCCAGGATGCAAGTAGCGTTTGTATTGTATAGACACCTGTAACAAGTAGGTATACTACAATACCCCACGTCATGAGGTTCATGAAGAGCGCTCCAATGTAAATCAGGGTTGCTCCCAATTTTCTTGCCGCCATAGACGCACCTAGTGCAAATCCTACACTCAAAAGGACTATAGCCGCCAATCCAGCTCCTATCATCCACAGGTTGTCTGCCAGCATCGGTGAGATGCCTGTGATGAATCCCATTATCTGAACTTCATAGACTTGCCAGAGATTCCATAGTGAGTAAAGACCAAGACCAATGAAGGCGCCAAAAACTACGAAGAGTCCGGCAATTGCTCCCTTATGGCTTGGGTATTGTTCTTTCTTATGATAATCAATAAGGTCAACACTTGTCAAGTGATTGCTCCTCCTTCAGACGCGCAATTACTCGATTGAATATTAACGTTAGCACGAGTTGAAAATCGCCAGAATCGCAACTTATTATAGCGAAGCTTTACTATACAACATATGGGCGAAATTCACTATTGTGCACCAGGCCATATCTTTTGCAGAGCAAAAAAGATACTTCTCGCAGTTGATGGAAGTGAAGGTTCTGCTAGAGCTGCCACAGCCGCTTTTGAAGTGGCAGAAATGACAAAATCTAAACTATTCATTCTCCATGTCATTCCCACTCCAATAGTTAAGCAGGTTGCCTTGATGTCCGATGGCAATGTCGATGACATTCTAGCTAAATACTCCATAAAAGGTGAAACACTTCTAGAAGGGATTAAGGAGGTATCAAAGGAATATGGAATTGACATCGAGCTTATAATGGACCGTGGATTCCCTTCTGAACGGATTTTGGCTCATGTCAATGAACTAGGTATTGACTTGGTAGTAATTGGTT
>JABCSP010000127.1 GCA_018238825.1 Candidatus Thorarchaeota archaeon
TCAGATGTACTCGCCAATTTCTCAGAATTTATAAGATACATCAATGAGTCTGGGAATCTCCCCATTTTTGCTAACAATATCGAATACCATGCATATAATTCAATGATTCCAGTCTGAGCCTTCTCTTCAAGCCGTATTCCTTCAATCAAGTAATTTTCTGCTTCTTCATAGCGTCCAAGAATAATAGATATCTCTCCAAGGTTTGCAAGGGTCACAATACGACCTGATTCCATTTCCATTAGTTCTAAGGATGCTCTAAAGAAGTCTAATCCTTCTTCAAGTAATAATGAATTCAAGCGCAAAGTACCCAGATTATTCAATGACATAGCTATGCCTAATTTGAATCCAAGTGATTCACTGATAGTTCTGAAGGCCACATAGTGTTTCTCCCCCTGCTCAAAATCCCCCCTGAAGTTACAAATATGACCTCTCATATTTTCAACAAGTGCCAAAAACATTCGATGGTTTTTCTGTTGAGCCATATCTTCCAGAGTATCAACTATGCGAGATGCTCGACCCGCTTGACCAACTTCTTTCAATAGTGATGCGACTACATACAATGTGAACATTGTTTCTACAAGAGGATTTTCCACCTGTTCGGGATATTCTTCAAGAAGATTATCAAATTCCATCACGCACATAATGACACTGGTATCTTGTTCAGCTGATGCAAGCAAAACTTTCACAGTGCTTAATCTCACTTGATCGGACGGTGTAGAATCTTCAGATATCACATCGTTGAGAGTATCTAAAACATTCCTTAGTCCCTTAACGTCAGAAAGGGTAAACAAAACTATGGCTCTCATTGCAAGGACTTCTGCATCTTGAGACTCATTTGACATAGAGAGTGCTTCAGCTAGCCGACCACGAATTAGACATGCATGGACTCCCACTGCAATTCTCTTTTGGTTAGGATTTTCTTTCATACTTTCCTGTGTTGCTATTTTAACCACAGTGTTGGTTATTATTTGGAAAGAATCAGTACCTTTCTTCTTGGTCTTCTCTACTTCTGAAGCAATTTCATCCCAAGGGATTGATTCCTCTTCTCTGTAAATATCAAATTCTGAGGGTATGAATTTCCTACTCAAGATTCCCACGCTAATCTTGTTGATAGTCACAAAGTGTATTGGATGTTACGGTTGTATAGAGGTACAACGAAATGTAAACACTTAGGACTCTCGTTCATTTTGCGCTACTCTTCATACTAAGACTCTTAGCGGATTCTTTAAATCTGCAGAGAGCAACCTTGATGAAATAGGAACCGAATATCATCCGGACTCGATGTTTCGGACGGTCTAGGTTTCGGAGAACGGACTCTAATGAATCGACATTACCTTGTTCTTGCACTCCTACTTGCATCGATGATTGCAATGCCCGCACCAGCGGCTTACACATCAACAATACAATCCAATCTCGACTTTGATATCTCATTAGTTGAAACAAAGCTACAGATGGAAATCGCCAGTGATGAAGGTCAAGGCGTAAGCGCCCTCTTGGAATTTGACGATCAACTTTCAGCATCTGAGATTGAAGCAGTGGAATCATTGGGTGTAGAATTTGTCAGACGTGGTTCTTTGATTGTCAATGTTGGAAGAATATATTCCGCAACAGTATTTGATGTCGACTCGATACAACATCTCTCTAACTTGGGGCTCATTCGTGCAACATCCGGAAGTAAACAGTTTGTTCCATCATTAACCACTTCAGTGGAAGAGATACGAGCTGATGATGTTTGGAATAACTTGCAAACAAATGGTCAGACAGTTGATGGTTCAGGCGTAACAGTGGCTGTAATAGATACTGGCGCAGCTTGGATTCATCCCTCTTTTTGGAAACAATATCCTACCGAGTTCAACTTTATCCATCCTGATTCACATTACTATGTCGACTTCAATGATAATGCAGTTGCAGATCCTGGAGAGGGTCCGATTCTTACTGTAAACGGTCAAACTGGTCCACTCATAGATTACTATTCTGATTACATGTATATCAGTACAGATGGGACTGGAAATTTCGATTATGCTGATGGTGATAGATGGATTGCTGGAATTGATGGTGATGATGACGGTGACATCAATCTAGGCTCTGAGAAAGCAGTCATTCTGAATATTTCCAAAGTAGCGATTCTCTATGATCAATTTACATCTAATGTTTATATTCGTGGAGTCAATCTAACGCAGGCGGTATCTGTCGGTGATTCTCACTCTTCTCAACACGGAACTCACGTATCCTCTACCGTTGCTGGTGGACAACCTGGGTTCACAGCATATGTTGGTGCTGCTCCAGGTGCAGATTTAATCATTGTCCGAAGTCCACTCAATTCTGCCGACATTCTTGATGGAATAAGTTTCGCAATTGAAAATGAGGCTGACATCATCAACATGTCATTTTCATCATATCTAGGATTTCTGGATGGCACTGATCCTGAAGATTTGGCTGTTACAGAAGCATTCCTTATTCATGGGATTTTGACAACTGCAGCTGCTGGTAACCTTGGCACTCGAGATAAGCACGCACGATTCAGTGTGACCTCTGGTGGAAGCAATACTGTAGTGCTCAGAGTAAATAATGAACCTGATTATTCATTTCTTAGTTTACTCTGGCAATCACAAGATCGAGATGAGCATGTTCTACTTACTCCCCCTACAGGTCCTGTTATCGATCTTGGTGAGTATTCACAGATTGCTGGAACTTCCTTTTCCCTTGATACTGATAGTCTATCAGCATATGTCTTCTGTGAGATTAGTTCTAGGGGTATGAACAATATCATAATCCAAGTATCGACTGCGGAACATGAATGGGAGGATGGTACTTGGGATGTAACAGTCACAAATCCACAAGGCGAAGATATCTGGGTCGATGGTTACTCATGGGATGGTTATTGGGAAGCAAGCTATATGACATTTGATAGCTATACTGATAATCTCCACACTGTCAGCTCTCCTGGTACATCAGACTTTGCAATAGCTGTAGCATCCTATAGCGAGTCCTCTGGAAGTATTACTTCAACTTCTAGCAGAGGACCACGAATTGATGGAGCACCAAAACCAAATATTGCTGCCCCCGGGGTAGGAATAACAGCTGCCAATGGAAATTTCCTCTCTGGAAGTCTCTGGACATCAAAAACTGGTACGAGTATGGCTTCACCTCATGTTGCAGGAGTCCTAGCTCTTATTCGGCAAGCAGAAGGAAACAAGAATCCCTGGATGGATTATAGCTCTTTGATAAATGGGGCTGGTAGCTCGTCTTCACACTATGAAATCCCATTGAATGATTGGGGTCATGGTCTATGTGATGCCGCATTGTCTACAATGTATGTGCTCTCAGAAACTCTTGAGAGTGATTCGACCATTTCTGACTGGGCACTTCTTGGAAACTTCATGACTGATGTTGATGAGCCTGAAGTACAGTCAGATTTAGACCTTCGTTATGTTAAGGTGTTTCAACAGGCTGACACTCTTGCTTATGCGATATTCACAGATGGCACAAGTAATTTCTCTGGAACCGATATGTTGAGCGTTGAGTGGGATTCTGATTCTAACTTACTTACAGGAATCAATGGAGCTGATATCCTCCTCAATCTTACTGCTGACAGCTTGAATATCTATGAGTGGACTGGCTCGACCTATGAGATTTCGTCATATACAGGGTCTTGGTGGAATTCATCAACAGCAACTTTCCTGAAAGTAGAAGGGCTACCAAATGGAATCCGTGGCAATATTGTGATTAATACTCATAACTCGACATTGAGCTATGTTGATTCAACAGCATCATCCAGTCTTACAAATCAGTGGATACCAATGATTGAAGCAGTCGATATAACGATGTCTAATGGAAATCTTTCGATTATGATTGATTCTTTTGATGGAGATTCGGCATTAAGTTCAAGATCAATTGGAACTAGCATCGTTGATGGGAGTCTTTCGATTCTTCAAACCTCAATAGCAATAGATGAGGACTCCTCTGAGATAACAGTTGATTCAAACCTTGTTCTTTCACAATATGTGAATAGTTTGAATGTGAATATCACTTCTGATACCGAGACTATTCACTTTCCACTTGTCATGTTGACAGTGACTGCAACATACTTGGTACGGATTACAGATGCATCCTTAGACAACTCGCTAATCCGAACTGGTTTATTCGTCACAGAGAGAATATCTGGTGAATTTTCAATTGAAGGACATGAACTGGTATCACAGGCACTAATTGGATTCAGGCACTCGTCAGGTCTCTGGTTTAACTTCACAGTCAATGGCGAAGGTCTCTATGAATTCGAAATCGTACCATCTAGATTTCCAGTTGGAGAATATGAAGTATACGCAATTGCTAAAGGTGCGATGGTTCCTACTACTGAGATGCAATTTACCACCTTGATTATCATTGAGGACAATACTCTAATTGTGGTGGGCATAAGTGTAGCAGTGGTTGCAGTAGTGGCGATGTTTGCCTTCAAACGACTAGGTAACCGAAGAGGTGTCAATGAATGAAGATTGTAGTAGTTGGATATGGTCCCGGTGGTGCAGCAGCTGCGGTGGCTGCGAGAATGTTCAATTCTGAGGCTAATATCAAGATTGTAACTCAAGAAACCTTGGAATCGCACAGAAAACCTGGGGCTTCTCTTGCTCTTGAAATTCCAGATACAAATGAGCTTGCAATCAAAGACTGGTCTTGGGATGCACTAGCCAAAAAACGAATCGAAGTCTTACCTGGTACAACTGTAACGCCAGCAGACTCAAAATTAAACAGTCTTCAAATATCAGGACCAGAAGGGACCTCTACACTCGATTATGATCGCTTAATCTTAGCAACCGGTGGAATTTCCAATGTGCCAAATATTCCCGGTACGGATCTACCCGGTGTGTTCACAATTCAAACAATGGCTGATACAAGCGAGATTGGAAAACATATTACTGGAATGGATAAAATTGTCATTGTGGGTGCAGGATTTAGTGGTCTTGAAACTGCAGAGCGATTAGTTTCACTTGGGAAAGACACCCACTTGATTGTTCGATCACGTTTAATGCGCCGCCAACTTGAGGAATCAATGAGTACTGAGCTGATGTCAAGATTACCCAATACATTGACAATTCACCAGGGCGAGTCACCAACATCTGTTATCGGAGATGGGAAAGTAGAAGGTCTATCACTTGGAGATAAGCAGTTGGATGCAGATGCTGTCCTGTTTATGACTGGAGTTAAACCAAATGTTCAGTTGGCAAAGCAACTTGGTGTAACGATTGGAAGTCTTGGTGGAATAGTAATAGATGAGAAAATGCAGACTTCTGAAGATGGTATCTACGCAGTTGGAGACTGTATTGAAGTAATTGATTCATATACTAAGAAGCCACTTCTCTTACCGGTTGGAAGTGTGGCCGCACGAGCTGGACGCCAAGCAGGTGTTGCTGCTGTAGGCGGAAAAAAGGTCTATGAGGACACCTCAAAACGACTTCAATATGATAGGATCTTTGGGACCGATATTGTTTGTATAGGCCATTCATCTACTACCGCAGAAGATATGGGTGTGAAAACCACGGTTCAATATATCATTGACACATCTGAGTTTGCTAATGTCGCTCTTGTGACTGATTCAAAGGGTCAACTTATCGGTGGGCAAGTTATTACCTCCAGAATGGGCTCCCGACTTGGGTACGAGATATTTGATCGAGTGGAATCTGGAGCAATCCTTCAGGATAAGCCTCTTTTGAAGCCTCGTCATGAACGTTTACGAGATTATCTTGAAACCACCTATGGTCCTATTCGATAGATGGCGGTGGGACTTCCCACTCATCCTCTTTTGGTTGTACTCGTTTTGGACGAGATCTTCTATCTGAGCTAAACTTCTGCCAGCCTGCATAACCAAGTCCAATTGCTACTACACCAAGAAGTGAGTAGATTACCGTTTGGATGAATACATCATCAGCAACATCTCCAGGGATTAAAATGGTCTTCTGGAAGATACGCATGTCACCACTAGCATCACTTGCAACAACACGGAATGAATAGAATCCACCACTTGTGTATTCGAAACAAGTTTCAAATTTGTAACCCAAACTCTCATTGACCACTCCGGTAATATTATTTCCAAGAGGTCCAATGATACTCATCGAAACAACAGCTAAGTCATCATCGAAGATATACGCTGTCACATTTGCGAGTTCTCCAAATTCGCCCGTTGTTAATACAACATCATAGATTCGCGGTGCCTCGGGAATTATCGCACTTGCAATATTCCTCAGGAGTCTAAGATTATCTGCACCTGCACGAATTGCGTCATAGAGGACATTGTCATAGAGTGTTGAACCATCCGAGATTACGAATACATTTCCACTGCCATATTCAGCTGTAGCCACAATGGCGTGGGTTTTTGCAGCATCCTCCCAGAAAAGGCCTCTGGCATTTGAAACAGAGGAATTTATACTCAGTGTACTCCCTAGGATAATGTATAGACTTGTTACTCCTTCCATTAATGTATCATTT
>JABCSP010000128.1 GCA_018238825.1 Candidatus Thorarchaeota archaeon
GGACTTTAGCTAGAATGAGAATGTGAGGGATTTTAACATGCTCTGGACATCGGACCTCGCATTGTTCACAAGTAAGACAATTCCAAACCAATTGGTTTTCGGCAATCGATTTGTCACCAATTAGTATCTTCTGAAGAAACAACCTCGGATTGAAGGATGGTTCAATCTCAGCAACCGGACAGGCGCTTGTACATCGTCCGCATTGATAGCATCTAAGCAACGTTTCGCCTTCAGGCTGTTCTAGAAGCCAACTCCTGAATTCCAAGTCCAACATTGTTTCTTGCGTGACCATCGTAAATCCACAGCCTTGATTCTGGACATCAGCGAACAAAATAAAGGTCAATATATGGACATTGGTTGGTAATGTGCTTGAAGAACACATCCTCTTATTTTTTCTCTGCTCAATTAGGAGCTTGGATAATTAAGTAAGCATAAATATATTCTAATTGTCTATTCAATAATTATGGTAATTCTGCGCTCCAAACAGATTCATTCTGAGCTTGAAGCAATTGGCACTTCGGAACGTAGAGAGAAAAATGCTGGTTATCTGAAAACATCTTCTCTTAATTTCATTGGAGTGGAACTTCCAATAATCCATCGCATAGTCAAGACCAACATTGAAGGGATGCAAATAGAAGAAATGCCGGACCTCATGGCCGAGCTATGGAAGACTGAAACTTTTGAAACCCGTTTAGCAGCTATTGATGTGTTGAAAGAATATGCTAAGAATGGCTCAGTTGACAAGGCCTTGGAAATTGCTGATAATTGGATAGATGATGCTGACACATGGGCGATTACTGATCCGTTAAGTTCACCAACTATTGGAAGTCTTATCCTTCGAGACCCTAAGGTTGAGGACGTACTAAAATCATGGCGAACTTCAGACAACTTCTGGAGAAGACGATGCTCATTCTTACCGTATCTACATTTATGCTTAAAGACACAATACAAACCCGAATACGCTCATAAGATACTGGAAGTAGTAACTCTCCACATATCCGATAAGGAATTCTTCGTTGGCAAAGCCGCAGGATGGGTTCTTCGAGAATTAAGTAAACGGGAACTTAACATAGTACGAGAGTATTTTGAAACGCACAGTCATAAAATGACCAAGCTAGTGATTAGAGAGGGATCTAAGAAACTCTAAGGTATTCCCCCAGTATCATTAATACTACTGAGAATGATAAAGGACAAACACAAGTATGGTAATAGGAATGTAGTACAATTCGTAGAAGATGATACGTTTGAACCAATAGCCTCGGGTATGCTGTTTCGCTCTGAGCCATGCTACCGCTTCATCAATATCTTCAGAATTCTCAAACTTACCAGTAAGCTCTAAATTCTCCATGAGAATCTCTCTTCTTGTAGTAAATGAAGTCGCTATCCAATAGATGAGTAGAGGTAGTGTCACAACAGCAATTACTCCAAAATAAAAGCAATACTCTAAACTCAGTAATACCCAACCAACGACGATAATTGTCAAAGAAACAATCATGTGAATGATAGGTAAGACGTAGAGCAATGGACCATGTCTTGTCCCAAATGGATGTGCAATCTTCAAACGCATATTAGCAAAGAATGCTGCAGAAACCTCAATTGCTTCATCATTACTCCTTGCAAAGATATCGAGTATGATATTTGATTCTTGGACTTTGTGAATCACTCCTATGTCATCTCGGTGCATCCTTTTATGATATATCACACTAATTGATTCGAATGGTTGATGAAATACTTCCTCCATCTGCAATCGGTCATAGATTACTCTGATATCATCAGCTAAACTTGTATTCTCAGACATTCGATATTCATCCCCTCAATTTGAGCCTCTAGGAGTACCTCTACTATAGTCTTGTACAGGGATTAATATAAAGGAGATGTTGGCTTAGCTCCAATTCCTCAGTAGATTTCTCCTTTCTCTAATGCTTCTAGGAATTTTACACGCTTCTCTTCTGTTACAGTATTTAGAACGCAACCAAAATTGGGACATTGAGAACATCCCCACTGACGTAGGGTTACAAAGAATACAAGCGCCATGACTAATTGGATGACGAAGAATTCCCACCTATCAATCAGATAGAATGCTGGAGATAGAATATAGAACGCTACAAAGATAAGAAAAAATGCTTGCCCACCCCGACTAATGTGACCTGGCTTGTATTTGAACAACTTGGGACTACCCCAATTACCCAGACAATAGAAGCGATTCTCTTTCCCATGTTCTTTTCCTGAGTATTCATAACAAGGACAGTGTCGGCATAGAACATACCACTCAAGTCCTCCAGCAAAGAAGAGCATACTAATAATGAAGATGACTGGGATCATCAATATGCTCTCAGTCAGGATGAATGGACTCAATCCGAGGAATGTTCCAATATCAAAACTCAGTCCAAAATAGCTGACTGACGAACCAATCATGCCCACTATTCCAACAATCATCGGAGCAAAACCAAAGATTCCAAACCATCTAACATCATGGAAATGATATCTAGCTACAACACCACAATATGTTCTCTCTCTGTTTTCGTTCAAGGATTATGCCTTCTTCCTTACAATGACTTGGATAAATAGTGGGTCTATCTGAATATCTTTGTTCCTATAACAATTTAATTTCAGCGACAACCACAACCACTTTAATACCATCTGATTCGACAACGAAGTCTACTGGTAACAAGGCGGGATCTAAAATAGTACGACAACGAATTCAAATTCACAGGATTATTTCATGGGCGCTTGTTGTATTTTCACTCATAACAATTATTCTTGGATATTCGATTTCACGTCATTGGATTGCCGACTCAACATATGTGACCTCACTTCATTTAGTCTTTGAATGGGGCTTTATCATCTTGCTATTATTTCATGTTCTCTATACATTGAGATACATCAAAATCAGTAGTTTTAGACTATTGAAAAATCCCCGACTGCACTGGCTAAGAATTACTCAACAGATTACAAAATGGCTAATTCTAATCTTTGCAGGGTTAGTGATTCTTTCAGGTATTTCATATTACGAATTCATCTTGGTTAATTTGATTCCATTTTCACAACATCAACGTTATGACATATTCCTAATCATTTCAATCATCTTTCATGTGATGGCGAGTGCCAAGCTAGCTCTAAAGCGCCGTCGAGTCAAAAGTAAGGGTTATGATATTGCCATCGTATTGATTGGTATTATCTTCCTGCTAATTGCACTTCTTCTACAACTTTCGAGATTAGGCCATGGTCCTACGTAGTTTTCATAGCGGTTCAATATCCTAGCTGAAATCTAATAGTCTAGAGTTTCTGAGCTCGTGCACAAGTAGGAATGAAGAACCTGTACATTAATATTTCATTTGTGTGGATTTACTTCAGGATGAAGTATTTGATAGCTAAGATTACAAGCACTCCATACACCACACCTATAGAGATTACTAGAATCATCCTCAAAGTGAAATCCATAGGTTCCCATGCTGTAACCAACACACCTCCAGGAGCCGGAGTGGTTGTAGGTGGTTGAGTCACCGTTGTTGTGAGTAGGGTCAATGGTGATGAATGGTCTCTAGGATAGTGATCAACTGAACCAGCTGTACCCGAGATATAGTAGAATCCTGACCCACTAAAATCCGACCATAGATTGCCGATAGAAACACCATCATCCCATTCGTTATTATCTCCATTATCTATAGCACCCGACATTCCACCAACATGGATCTCATTATTGAATACTCGATTTCCAGATGATGATCCAGTGATAGAAATTTGGTCTAGACTATTGTCACGAATGACATTGTTTACAATCAATGTATTATCAGTAAGTTCAATCGAAATTCCACTCGCCGCATTGTTTGATATATTACTTTCACCTATTCTCATGTTGCTGCTACAATCCACGAGATATACTCCATCTCCAGGTGCTCCATCTATTGAACAAAAATGAACATCACAATCCTCAGATTGCTCAAATATAACACACGTTCCAGATAATGTACATTCGAAAAGATCGATACTTGCTGAAGCAAAAACATTGATACTATGCGCGTTGGCTGTTGTCACACAGCCCCAAATTAAACCATTTTGTGCGTTGTCAATATCGAGTGCAGAACCAAGAGATGTGGGTGAAAAGGTACAATCTACAATTCTGAAGTGAGCTGTTGTACTGCTAATACTAACACATGCACCATCTATTGTGTCAGTAAATTCGAGAAGTTCGATTATATACGGGTCACCTAATATTCCTGAACCAGACCAACCTTCAGTGGCAAAATCCGCATTAGAGTTTATGACCATGGGAGGACTATATGTATACACTTGACAAGGAATGAAATTGTCATCCGTAAAATTTGATTCAGATATCGAAGTCTTGTTACAACTAACGGCACACACTGATATCGTAAGTAAAAGAATCAAGAACAATGATTTCTTCATTCTCTTTCCTCCTCATAGTATCGATCATCTGGATCTATATTGTCTACAATGTCATGTAGAGATTCTACATCCTCTTCACTTTGTGGTTCTTTTGAAACAGGATTCAATCCATAATTCACAATGTTGTCCAAGGTTTTCTTTCCTAAACGTACAAGAAGGAGAAGTCCTAATATTGTTAGTGCAAATAGCGGTAATGAAAGATTGTACCACCAGATTTGATGACCTGCAATTATGTCTATAACGACTACATATGTACCATAACCAAAAATGAAGATAATACAAATCGCAGTTCCTAATTCCCACCTTTTTGAACCCCAAGTCACCTGCATACCTATTACCACGTATTGCTTGTTTAGAATAATCCAGTATAAAATATTTATCTCTTTCAGAATTGAGAATATTTATGTGTAGGTTTGACACTGAAAACATGATTGAGTATGCGTGGGACAGGGGTAATCTTAGGAATTGTGCTTCTATTTATATTAGTTCAGATGCCAATTCAAGCAGATGCAGGTCAAACAGGACGAACACCTACATGGCAGAATGGTCTCCAAATAGATGTCGATGTTGAGAATAGTGACTATTGGGCGACTGGTTCAGTTTCTGAGATTTTCTTTACTCTCACATTACTCGATGTTGGTTCTATTACAGATTTCAAATCACTCATATTTGAAGTAACAGTGATGACTGAGATTAACTATACGGGGACATTTACGGTTATTGATCCATGGAATGCTGTTGGGGATGAATCACGGATAGTTGGTAGATTCACAGTTACTAATGAAGACGTAAATAATGCTGGCTGGGATATTTATATGGCTTCATTCTATTACAACTTCTCTGTTATGGCGGATACAACAAGTGATACTGATATTCGATTCTATACTCATGTCTATGAAGGAACCCCCCTCAATATCTCAACCTTCAGTTTCATTGTCTTCTGGCCATTTCCGCCTATTGTTCTAATGGCTGGAGTTTATTGGAGTCTCTACATCGGATTAAAACGATTCAATAAGAGGTTTGAAGGACTGGAATCTAACAATACAGAAACAGAAAAATCAGAAGATCAGTGATTACTATAGTGGAGGTATTCATCTGATTAGAATAATCTCCGAATCATTGAGAGAATCTTACTTAAGCCTGATATTCACTTAGCCAGTTTATGATAGAGGTTTCCTTGGATGATGCAAAACGACTTGTGCTAGATGTTCAAGGTCTCAGAACCAATAATTCCTGCAAATCAGCTGTAGAAGTCGCACATCGAATTCACAGTATACAGATTGATACAATCTCTGTCGTATCACGTAGTCACAATCTTATCACCTTCAATCGATTCTCTGAATACAAGGATGGGTCCATATGGGATTACGAAAAGAAGGGTGAGTTGTTTGAGTATTGGTCTCATGCAATGTGTATGATGCCGATTGAAGCGTATCCATTCTATGCTTGGCGAAGGAAGTTCTATCCTAGCCCTCGCGATAAGAAATGGGCCATAGGGCATAAAGACACCATAGATCAAGTATATCGACATGTTAAGAAGGATGGAGCAACAAATAGTGCCTCAATTGGAGAAAAGAACCCCGAATCAACTGGTTGGTGGGATTGGAAGGTCGAGAAACGATCATTAGAATACCTCTACACGGTGGGAAAACTAATGGTTGCATATAGAAAAGGATTCCAAAAATACTATGATCTCACTGAGCGTGTTTTACCAGGACACATTAGTACTGAACCATTGACCGATGAAGAAGCCGCAGATTTTATTGTTGACACAACACTCGGTTCACTTGGCATTGGTTGCTATGATGATATTCGAACATAGGATATAGAAAGACTATAATAGCCAATTATCACTATTTTCACAAGGATATTGCAGACCTTGACTGAAAGTAGGTTACAGACTTGGTTAAACACCTACAGAAGCCCAAATACGCGCAGAGCATATCGGGACTCTCTGAAACTATTCTTTGAAACAGGTGACGAAGAAGAACTCAATGACCTCTCAGAGAGATTTCTTGACGAATATACTTCTAAGGAAAAGACCAACAAAGACTTGGAGAAAGT
>JABCSP010000129.1 GCA_018238825.1 Candidatus Thorarchaeota archaeon
ATAGCTATGTTACTGATGGTTCTGTGACTATCAATTCGGTTTCTGCAACTTATCAGGGGTCCGGATTGTGGAGAATTTCAGAGTCTAGGAGCTCAGTAATTAGCGTAACCTACAATGTCACTGCATGCTCAGGTAATACCCATGATATCACAACCGTTGATCAGAATACGCAGTCAATCGCAATCATCTGGGACCGTATAATTGTAGATTCATACAGTGTTTCTGATGGTCGTGCCAACATTGATGCTTCAGTGAATATTGATGTAACTCTTAGCTTTGAATATGACAGCACATTCGTTACTGATGGTTTCGTAACTATCAATGGATACTCAGCATCAAATGAAGGTGCTGGAGTTTGGAGGATTATTCAGACTAGAAGTTTAATCCAAAGTGTAACCTACGATTCTGTAAGTTGCACTGGTAATACTTATGGGATTACTACCGTCAACCAAAACAGTCAATCTCAGGATGTTATCTGGGACCAGATTGTTGTGCAATCCTATACTGTTCTAGACAATCATGTAAATGTTGATGATTCTGTGAATATCGATTTTGTCTTGCACTATGGTTATGACGATTCTCCAGTAACTGATGGAACTGTTAGTATCAGTGCTATTGCAGCTGTTCACCAAAGTAGTGGAACCTGGAGAATCTCTGACTCACGAAGCAGTGTTCAATTGGTTACTTATGACACAGTTGTTTGCTCAGGAAATTCATTCAGCATTAACAGCGTTAATCAGGACAGCCAAACTCAGGATGTTATTTGGGATCAGATAACCGTGCGCTCATATTCTGTTGATGACAACCATGTTGATCTAGATACCTCCGTCACTATCAATGTGACACTCGAGTATGAATACGCAGACACAAGCGTAGTCAATGGTGTGGTTATTGTTCAGTCAGTTTCTGCATCTCATGTTGGAAACGGCATTTGGCAGATTAGCGTGGTTAAGAGCTCTGTACAAATGGTTACATTCAATTCCGTTGTTTGTTCTGGTAACTCATTTGGTATATCTTCAGTGAATCAAAATGGACAAACACTGGATGTAATATGGGACCAGATAACCGTGCGTTCATACACTGTTTTAGATGATCGTGTGAATATTGGTGATTCAGTAAATATTGATGTTCTTATTGAATACGAATATGCTGATTCTCCCGTTACTGATGCTACTGTAACTATCAATGGAGCTTCTGCTTCTCATATTGCAGCCGGAGTTTGGCGTGTTGTTGATTCACAGGGTTCAGTTCAAAGTGTAACCTACGACCTAATTGTCTGTACTGATAATCTATACGGAATTAGTACTGTCGACCAGAGTTCACAATCAACCAGCGTTGTTTGGGATAGGATTGTCGTCATCTCTTACCAGGTTCTTGACACAAGGGTAAATCTTGATGACTCAGTGAATGTTGACGTTGCTTTAGAGTATGAATACGATAACACTGATGTTACCGATGGTTCTGTTTCAATCAATGGAATCAGTGCAACTCATCAAGGCGGAAATATCTGGAGGATTTCAGACTCAGAGTCTGTTGTTGTAGCAAACACATACAATAGTGTTACCTGTGCTGACAATACACATAGTATCTCGATTGTTGATCAGAATGGGCAGACCACAGCAATCATCTGGGATCAAATTACAGTCAGATCTTATATCTTCCTTAATACCAGAAATAATGTCGGATCAACAATCACTCTAAACGTTACGCTGGAATATGAGTATAATGATTCTGACGTAACTGATGGAATGATAATTATTAATTCCATTCCATTCACTTACACAGGATCAAACGGAGTTTGGACAACAGATCGAGTACAGAATTCTGTTACATCCGAACTCTTCAACTCCGTCATTGCTTCAGGCAACACTCATGATATTATAGAAGTCGATCAGAATGGTATGGCAGCAACACTAATCTGGGATCGTATCCGAATACTAACAACCACGGTTGATAATTCAAGACTCAATAAGAATGCTACTGCAAGAATCATGGTTACTGCAGAACTAGAATATGATAGTCAACCATTGGGGTCAGGTGACTTCTTAGTTTTAGATGGTTCTGCTATGACTTGGGATAATGGAAATGGTTGCTTCTATCTTGAAGTAAACCAGACCACTGTTGGTCTTTGGAATTATTATGTGAACACAACTGGTGCTCTCGAAACCTTCTATGGCATATCTCAAGTTTATGTGGCTGGTCAATCACAAGATGTGATTTGGGATGAACTATCCATCACAATAACTCCTGACGCCACGTCTGTAAACGATCATGATTCAGTTAGCTTTACATTAGCTGTTACATTTAGCTATGATGGTTCGTTATGCACATCATATACTGTGGATATTAGTCGTAATGGGACCTATTGGTTGTCTTTCATAACTTCGAACGTTTCAGAATTTGTTGATGATGATGATAACATTGCTCTAACATATAATTACTCAACTTTCGCTGTAGCTGGTGAGAGTTCATTTGGAATTACTGTTTTCACAACTAATACTGTTGAAGTGACTTGGTCTACGCCTACAAACTTTGCACCATTTAATAATGGCGCTCCAACATTAAACAATCCAGATGATTCCGATAACATGTACTCCCGGCTCAGATTTTACTACATTACATCTTCAATTGTGGATTACGATGGATATAGCGATGTGGATTTTGTTGAACTATCATTATGGGAAACTGATGGTTTGTATGAAGTCTGGCGCGTTCGATTTACTTCTGCCACTCAATCCTTCTCTATTGAAGTTGGGTCAGAGTATATCCAATTGTCTGCCAGCAGTTCATTTCTAGAAATCGGATATCAGCTAAATGTCACATGGCACATTAAGATTGATTGGGACCACTTTGACATGCAGAATGTAGCTTTGAACCAAACCGCTACAGACATTTCCGCGTTTTCAGATAGTGACTGGTACCTGTCTAGTTGGGATGTAGAAACATGTCTCGATTATTGGATAGCACCTTATCTATCAGATGACTGGGGTGATGTAGATACAGTCGACTTACAAGCCTCCGGCAGCATCATATACTATGGTTCAGGTTCACTTCTTGCTCCTCTAGCTAATGAAACTGATGTTTGGGTGATACATGACTTTTCTGGTTCATGGTCCGGAGATATCAACGCCTTTGGAGTGTTCTCAGTTTCTGGTATCGGATCTTCTTCTTTCGTGAGAGTGAATATATACACATTCAAGATTGTAGAAGCTGGTTTAGGATCCTCAAGTGCTGATCTGTTCTATGATACCAGCCCTACTGCCACATTCATAACTGATCGTATCGAGTTCTATGAATCTGGAGTAGTCGACTCTCGAATCAATATCAATAGTCCATGTGATGTCTGGTGGAGTGTGAGATATCAATTCAATGGTTCTGAGGTTCAAAGTGGGCTAACAGCATATCTCAATGGAATTCATCTTCTTTCATGGGATTCAGCAAATAGTCGCTGGCACTTCCAAGAAATTCGAAGTTCATCAATAAATCGTAGTTACACAATCAGCAGTGCTTCAGAAACCACACTTGGTATTTTATCTTGGGTACAAACAGCTGATGATCGGTCAGTAATTTGGGACTCACTCATAATATCGATAACTGACCCGTTAGACCAGCGCACGAATGTTAACACAAATGCAAGTGGTATTAGAGTAAGTGCAATATACAGCTACGATTCGACACCATTTGATGGAACCATTCTTCTGAGTAATAACACATTTTTGTTTTCAACTGTCCATAGGCAGTATTACACTGCTGCTTCAGCTTCTGGAGATTCGTATGGAATTACTGTCATTGTGGTAAACGACCAAACATGGTGTATTTGGGACCAGATTGAGGTTGTTTCAATCATGACTAATATGACATATCTGGATCCCACGGAGTATGTCAGAGTACAAGTGGAACTACGCTATGACTTTGATGATGCACCAGTAACATCAGGGAATTTCAGTTTGAAGTTTGAAGAGCTCGTTCACCTGGCTGATGGGATTTGGGAAGTGAATGTTACTCGGTTAACTTATTCGACTGTGAACTTCGATACTCTAACAGTTTGTGAAGCAACTACATTTGGAATAACAAGCTTTGATATGTATAGCAATGTTAGAACTGTTTATTGGGACCGCCTTGAATTCTATGCATCTTACACAACCGATTCTAGAATTGATGTTGGTTCTTCTGGATTCATAATTTGGTCGATTAAGCTGCAGACCGCTGGCATTAATATTACTTCAGGAGTTGTTGCGACTACATCTGATGGCTCTATCTTGGCTTTTGTAGACGGTGACTGGCGTTCAGTTCATTCAAGCGATCTCGTAGAAGACATAACATTTACTATGGTATCCGCATCTCTAGAAGGAATAGATTTCTTCGTTAGAAGTACCAGTGATGTAACTATCATCTGGGATAGAATCAAAGTGGTATCAACTTCTGCCACTGTAACAAATCCAGAGATTGAACGATACATTCTGATACAGGCTACTCTTGTCTTTGAATATGATAATTCTCCAGTCACATCTGGAGTAGTTACACTCTGGGATCAAGATAGCCAAATGTCTATGATTTACAATGCATCTGGTGGTTTCTGGTCTGCGAATCTTACGAAAGTGGTGACTGGTAATTACACATTTTACATTAGTGCCGTGTCAGGAAATCTATACGGAATCACTGTTGTAGAAATAGATGGTAATTTAGTTACTGTAGAATTCATACCTGCAATTCTTCCTCGACTCACACCAATGATGATATTCACAATTACATCAGGATTTGGAATCATTCTATTGGCCAGTGCAATCCTGATTCGTAAGAAGTATCTGGTTAAGGTGCCTTACGAAATCAAACAAATTAATCGAGCTCTAAAATCAATGGAAAAGAGCGAACCCGTGGAGCCTTTAGATGTTCGAACTCTTGATAAAATACTGATTGCTGTACTTGAACCTGGATTAGTTGAACTTGGTCTAAGTTCAGAAGAAATTCATGGTGAGGATATCAGCGTAAGTGCGATAGAAGAAACTTGGGTTCCCGATTCTGAAGCCGAGCTTCAGGATATTATGGAAGAATTCAAGATTCCGGATTATAAGCAGGAAGTCGATGAGGGTGAGCTTGATATCTCCATCCTCTCAGAGAGCGAATCTGAAGAAGCATGGTCTGTGATGCTCAAAGAAGTACGACGAATTGAAACTGAAGAAGGGCGAAAAGTACCACTAACAAAGGAAGACTGGATTGAGCGAATACCCTCGGAGATTAAGAGCATCTTCTTTGAAGAAGAGCTAAGGGAACTAGATGTGTCTGAATTGGAACATCTTACACAGCTTACTCCTACTGAGGTACAGGAGATAGTGGATTCAATTGCTGTAAATGAAGAGATGTACACCCTTGAACCTGAAACATCTGCAGCTGCGATATCATCCGCCCTCTGTCAAAGAATTGATTCTCAGACAGGGGAAGAGTTGGATGAAACAGAAGCGAAGGAACGACTCTTCCAACTTCTACCAGTTTTTGTAAAAGAATTCTTCTCAACAACTTGGCTTGATAAACTCTCATGTGCAGAAATTGAAGAATTATTGACAATCCCAGAAGATGATTTGAAAACAGTGGTTGAGTCACTCAAGGATTCCAGAGATGCTTTAGACGAACCTGAAGCTGAACTTGAGGTTAAAGCTGAGATTGAGCCTGAAGTTGAAACTGAAGCTGAGTCTAAGATTACAACTCAAGACGACCTCAAAGTTGAACTAATAGCTGAGTTAAAGACTGAAATTGAAGGTGAACCTAAAGTTGAAACTGAAGATGAACCCGAAATTAAGCTAGAAGATGAACCAGAAGTTGATTTGGGTGAATCAGTCATCGAATATGATGACCCAAGAATGACTGTATTTGTTGAGAAATTTGGTGAAGAGAAAGCCAATCTCCTAATTACAATTCCAGAAGCGTTGCTGGAAGGTATCCCTGAGGAACAGATCAAGGAGATGGATATGGAACTCTTAGAGGGTCTCAAACAAGCACTGGAACCTGAAACAATTGAGGATGAAGGTTCAGAAGAAACCTCTGAAGTTGAGGAAATGTCGGACCCTGAAGCTGAACCTGAACTCAATAATGATCTCATGGCTGAACTCGAAATTGAACCTGATGCTGAAGTCGAAGCTGAAGTTGAAGCTGAACCAGAACCTGAAGTTGAACCTGAACTAAAAAATGATCTGATGGCTGAACTCGAAATTGAACCTGATGCTGAGGCTGAACCAGACGCTGAAGATGAACCTGAGGAATAGGTATGAATAGTATCTTTGGAATTGGATTCTAAAATCCAGATATTCCAAAATTAATCATAATCATCAGGAGAGCTTTAACTTCCATAATCTGAAACTTTCGTACCATGCAAATAGAGCTCCTACTACTCCGATTGCTAAGGCAATGTATCTGTCATAGATATTTGGAGGAGCAA
>JABCSP010000012.1 GCA_018238825.1 Candidatus Thorarchaeota archaeon
GTAAAATCATTTAATCCAATGGATACCTCTAATCACGCAGCTAGAATTGCTTGGGATGATCTGGAGAAAATACATCTTGATCCTGTTGAGTCTCTGCCTTCCTCCAATATTGTTTGCATTTTTGAAGTAGGAGCCGCATCACAAATCTCCGATGTACGGAATAGGAGTGAGGATCATGTTCCTCGATACACTGCTGCACTCGAAGCCATTAAACGGATTTCAGAAAATTACACAGATTATGGTTCCACTGCCCAATTTCATGGATTCGCATATTCAGATGAAATTCAACATTTTTCATTATTCGATCCGGAAACTGGTGACCCCACAGAGGTAACCAGTATTGATTCATCATCTCTCTTTGTTGCATTTACTGAATGGATTAAACGTTTGATTTCTGATCATCTTGGTCGACCATCAAATCCCGGAGTTGCACTGGAAACTGGAATCGAGAGTGCGATAGAACTTACTAAATCAAATTCTCTCCAGACAATTATTCTATTCTTCTCTAGCGGAGTTCATACTTCAGGACCTAACCCTGTTAAGGTTGTTAAGACCAAAACAACAAGCAATGGTCCAAAAATCCTTTGTTTCACTCTAGGGGAAAAATCTAATCATGATGTAATGGTAGCTATTGCTGAGGCGAGTCAAGGTAAAGCAATGAAAGTGACCGATACCGATGAAATTAGCGGTATCATTGATATTCTCATGGACCTATCCAGTGGAGGTTTATGATAAAATGCTTGAGGATATTGAAACAAGGTTACAGGCTATGTATCATAGTAAACTAGTTTCAGCATATATCGTTTCTAGATTACCTGCGGGATTATTGACAACTGGTTGGGTTGAGCAGGGATTACTAAGTAAGGGAGTTCCTGGCAACTTACAGGACAAGAAAAACCAAGAAACCCTTGTTATTCCAATGGATAGATTTACGCGCTTAGCACGTGAGTATAAGTATCAAGATAGCCTCGGATTGTTCATTCTTGGAGAGCAAGGAATGAATAGATCCAAACTCATTACAATTATAAAATCTTCAAAAAGTAATTCAATCGAAGCTATTGGATTCAGGTCTGATCGAATACAAACACCGGAATTAATCAATACAATCTCCCGGTTCTTATCAGAAAAATCCGAAGCAGTATTTGATAATGATTCTAATTTGGACTATGTCGAGGAGCTTCTTAATGCTGCTGCTGATGGTGCCGTGCGCCATCTTCTCTCACTCTCACTCCCCTCTGGAAAACAAAAGACAGCTGGGTGGATTCAGAAACTCCTCAAGACTGATTTGAAATCTAAAGCAGTCTTAGCTCAATATGGCCACCCACATGAGATTTCATTAACCATTCTATTATTTTCGCGATGGTTGCTAGGGCTTGATATATTCAAAAAGACAAAGAATGCAATTGCAACAATACTATTTGTGCTGCCTTCTCAAATTGTACTATGCTTCTGGGATAGTCCACAGAATCTGGCAACATTTGCTATTGTAGAGGAAACCGATATAGAACGAGTATTGAGAAATTATACTCTACCTCTGTGGTACACTTCATGTGTTGTAACTGAAGATGAGCCAAAAGGTCCCAAAGTAGTGATTGAAAAGCCCAAGAAAAAAGAATCTCAAATTAAAAAAAGAGTGTCCGATACTATAACTACTGATAATCAATCAATTTCCATTGTTAAAACACGCTTAGAAGAGCTAATCACTAGACTCTCCCCATTAATTTCTCATCTTGACATACTTGAGAAACGTATAACTAATATCATTAAAGATACGAGGTTTCAATCGCTGAGTGAATCATCTGAAAATATCACTGAGGAACTGCGTAGTATTAAGAATGAAACGAAAATAATTGAAGATATTTCTGCACGCTTGCGGCAAATGGAAAAACAATTTGTATCCTCGGACTCTGTGAGATCTCCACTAAGTCCTGATGAAATTCAAGGAATCGCGTCTAAGATGTCTGTACTCAGAGAACTAATTGATAAAATCGAAGTAAAAATTGATCAGCTAGACTCCAGAGTGACAGAAATTGAAACACTAAGATTCAAGCATCGGACAAAGAGATAGTGCTCATCGGGACAAGATTATCAATGACATCGAGAAGATGTCCAATGAATAATTGTGAAGAAAATGACTCTATTGGCAGTACCCTTGCTTTAATCCCTTTGAGTATTCGTAAGGCCCCCTTCTGGTTCTTTTCCTTATCGAATACAAAGAACTCTATCTGATATCGTTCATTCTCCTTAATTGCTTGTATAAATGGAAGATGTTCTTCATCATACTTTCCGATAGTCCCTGAGAAAACGAGTAGAAGCGTTGGTCTTGCTGGCCCAAAGTCTTCAAGATATTCTGCAATTGATCTGTAAGCACCAACCATCTCTTCATACCCACCTGTTTCTCTAACACTATCAAGTATTGAGAAGATTAGAGATACAAGCACTTCTTCAGATTGTAGGTCTCCAAAGAACTCAACATATGGTCTAACCTCGGACCCATACTGAACTGAGAACTTCTCTGGGGATTCTGCAAAAGTCACAAGTCCAAGTCGCCCCTCAGTACGATTATGAGCTAATGCATTAACAACTAGAAGTGCAGACAGAGCTGCGATCTCTGCGCGCGAGGGATTCTTTTCTAGACTATTCAAGAATATTCTTACTTCTGGCACAAGCTTTGATAGTTCTTCCAATTCTCTTATTGATGCACGAAGGGTCTTCAAGGGAATGTCTTTCTTGCTCATATCTTTCCCTTTAGAAATGCACATCACAACGTTCAGTTCACGAAAAGTTTGGCAGGGTCTGAGAATCATTTCATCTCCTGATATTTTCCCTATTTGACCCGATTTGAGATTTGGTTCAGTATATCCAATGCTCAGTGTTAATGGTTGAACTTCAGAACCAGCTTGTAGTTTTGATCCAACTCCCACATACCTTCCCTGCACACTGTCCAAAATCTCTCGTTCGTGTAGATGCATCGATGAAACTAACTCTACATTGGATGAGGCTTTCTTAGGTCTATATGAAAGGACAATCTTATTGATATCGGGTATCTCACTTTCTATCTTCACGATATTAACTACTGATGAATTGTGAAATCCTACGATTGATGCATCTATTTCAGACATTACAATCGATCTTTCGGTACACCTTGAATGTTCTTTCACTTGTCCTGCACACCATTGTCCTATCCTTGTTTCCAGTGCAAGGACATAATCATATGGAAGGACATCTAATGCTTCCATGTCAGCGGAGCACATGAGAAATACCCCCTTTTCGGTCTTTGCAATCTCCACTCCAAAATGAAGTGCTGACATGATTGGGCGTGGTTCTTCCACTTCAAGACATTTGAGAAGTGCTTCATCAAATCTTACGAGGTGTGCTGGTGAACCAAAGATTGGACCATCAAGTTTGGCATTAGCTCTAACAAGTGTTTGGAGCATCATCCCATCCCTCTTCTTCAGACTATCGGTGAAAGCTTTCTTCCAACCAGATATCATTACTGCACCATTCTTCTCCATTACAATTGAGAGACTGATTGCTTTCTCACTATTTGGCTCAGCCACCGTTAGAACAGCACTATCTAGATTTACTGTTCCACCATCATCTTCTATCATATGATCGACAGACATTATTCTCAGCATATTTCGCGCATCAAGCAACTGCAGTATTCTAACAAGTTCATTCAAGGCTGCTTTCCCAAGATTTTGTTCCGCCATTACGGATTTCTTATTCTCGGTGTAAACTAGAAAGGGTGGTCTTGGAGGTAGTAAATCTAGCATATTTCCTCCAATGATTCGCTGTACTTCTTCGGGACTTGCTGATAGATTTCTGCTTAGAAAATAGCTAAGAATTTCTGATACGCTATCTCCAAGCTGTGTTTCTGGGTAAGAGGATGCAAACATAAGACGTTTGGACCAGAGTTTGTCACCCTGCTCTTTTTTCAAATACCTGATTATTGTGGAGAGTGATGATATCGTTGCTCCTGCTGTAAGCAGTTTACTATTTGGGATATCAAGTAGTCGAGTGATATCCTGTCCCCAATCTTTCTGGCTTCGTGCCTTCAATACTAATTTTGGTGGTTTCAATCCTGCTTCTTTCAAGAGAATGATCCATTCTAGTAATGGGTCTAAGTCATCTGGTGATTCTAGTTCAATGAATATCGGGCGACCAGTTTTAACACATGCAAGAATATCCGTACGATTTGGTCCTTTTATTGATTGAGCTAAATCTGACGCATGGAGTATGCATCCCCATCCTGCAGGAGTTCTCCTGTCAAGTCGCATATCTTGAAGATGATAAAGTCTTGGACTATTCGGTGGCAATGTAGCCCATCTGTATACCGATTCCACATTTGCATCTTGTTGAGGGGAGGGTAGAATTGTATCACCGAATCCAATTAGAGGGTTTACCACCAGGAAATCTGCTAACCAACTAGATTGAGAAAGCTCTGATGCTCCCTGAGTAAATTCGCTAAGTAACTGTGGCTTCTTTAGATAATCATATGCCCTTCTTGGGAGAAATTTGAATGCACCAGAATATTGACCTGCAAAATCATGAAGCTGATTCTCAACCATATTATGATAGGAAAATACTCTGTCAGGATCAAAGGTTTGAATGTAAGTCCCTGCACGCACTATACCAAGTTGCAAAGATGCATCAATTATCATGAAATGGTGAATCTCATTTGCTTCGATGTCTTCAACAACTAACATGGCTCGCAGCATCCACTGTTATCAGATTGTTGCAGAAGCTGATATATGCATAGTGCCGACAGCAGTGCCTGAAACTTTGACACTATAACGCAATAATTTATCACACATCTTATACGAACAAAGCAGGAGGACTTGAAAACCTATGCTCATTGTGAGAGCTATCACGGATATAGCTGAAAGAGGTATTAGAAAAGGCGATGAATTTAGGCTATATATCGTAGATGCCCATCATCATATGGGAAAAGAGAAGAGTCATCGAAATACTCCATCCGGTGCTTATGATTTCTATGCAAGTCTTTGGTTTGAAATGAAGAAGCTTGCAAAACAGAAATTAGATGAAGATTCCTTGCTCTTCGAACCTGTTAGGGTGGAAGGTCCCGATCTTGCTTCAAGATGCTTCAATAGTCGAAAGAGCTGGACAAGATTGAATCATGGCTGGCTGGTTGATAGAACTGTTGTCTTTCCCTACACTGATGACTATGCGAAATCTAAGAATCCAAAGGAACCCTCATTCAAGGTTTCAAATAATAAAATCGCAGGTTGGACAACACGCGCACCTCATTCAACACGACTCATCGGATTTGCTCGTGTCGATCCCACGGATGAAAGTAGAGAGAAGGGTCTTGCAGTAAAAGAACTTGAAAGAAGTGTTCAAGAACTTGGTTTACGAGGTCTGAAGCTTCATCCGCTTGCACAACTTTTTGTTGACTCGATTGAAGGGGTGATAACCAAAGACCTTGTCAAACGAGCTGGAGAACTTGGAATCCCTGTCATTTTCGATACACGTAATATTACAACAGTCTTGAAAATCAAGAATTTAGTTGATTCGATTAGAAATGACCCTGAGTGCGGAACTGCAATGAGAGGACTAAGGGTAATCCTAGCTCATTGCGGAATGTCGCCTGGAGATTCTCATCTTTATGATGTACTTAGAGACCCTGTGATCTTTGCAGATACGTCTACATTACATGACCTTGATGTTCCTGTCTTATTCGAAACTGCATTCGAGAGATTAAGTCAAGATGATTTTTCATGGTCCGAGAAGATACTTTTTGGCACTGATTTCAGTTTTCTATCAGTACAAGCCGCAGATATCATACTCTTCTTACTTTCACGTGATTTTCCAGGGACTCTTGCTGACGCGCAACGAATTCTTGGAGGGAATTCATTATCTCTTATTCAGCACCCCTTTTCAACATCAGCTGGTGTGCAGATGTCCCCAGTCGAGTATGTTAGTCGTGATATCGGAGGAACAAAACAGATTGATCTTGAGAACTCTTTACTCAATCTTTTTAGTGGTGATAAATGGGACCTCTCTTCTCTAGATCTAATGCTTCCTCCTACTGGAACTTGGCCAGAACCAGTGAAACTCTCTGATGGTGGTTTCAATGGTGTATATCTTGACTCCTATGTTATGTGTCTTCGAAGTCGTGTTCTTGACAAAGAGATTCATGTTTGGGTAAGAAGAACTGTGGGTGATTCAGTAAGTTGTTCACTCCTGAGTACCAAGGGAATGGCAAGGATAGATACTGTTGAAAATGCCTCTCAGAGTTATAATCCCATATTGATAAGGTCCTTATCTGATCACTCTACAACTTTGAAATCATCAGACGATTTAACCAAGAAGGTATTATCTCTACTCGCTTAGCGTGAACCTAATATTCTTTATAACATTAGAAATTAGAGTGAGTGTATACCTGACTATAGGAGGCAAAAGCTATCACCAAGAAACTGGAACTAGAGATTGTAGATGGTGGAGACCTTAGAGGATATGCCCATCTACACCCAAAGACTGCAGAATCATTAGATGCAGATATTGGGTCAATATTAGTTTTCGAAGATGCCCAGAGCAGTTTCTGGGGTGCCGCAGAGATCCGAAAAAGTAAGGATATTCAAGAAGACAAGATTGTTGTTGATACACTCGTTCTTGAAGCGTCACTCCTAATGGAAGGTGATTTGGTGGATGTCACTCTTTACGAACAAGACATGGTTGCATTAGAATACGTAGAATTTGGCATAAAGCCACTTACTGAAGATGCTAATACCGATGATCTTGTCACACGAGCTGCTGAGAAGGTAAAGTCTCTTGAGGACATCATCGGTGGACGTCTTGTTTACCCTGGAATGTCATTCAACTGGCCTGAACTTGACACTAAAGTTGAGATTCTTAATACTAAACCGACTTTGTCAGGTAAGAGCTTTGCAAAGTTAGCGTTTGAAGCTCTGAGAGAAAGAACTGGTTATCAGTTCAAGACTGTAGGTATTGCTACCCCCTTCAATGCAGTTCTTTGTATTGATACAAGTGGTTCTATGAAGACCACTGATGTACCAGTTCAAGATATTGCTCATGCTCGTGAAGGATTGAAAGATCTAGCAGGCGATAGTCCTGAAGTTCAAGCATTTCTAAATCGCTTTGAAGAAGGTAAGAATGTAAGTAGAGCTGAAGCTGCTGCAATGGCAGTACTTCTCTATCTTGCTGAAAAAGTTGGACGTGGTTATGGAGAGAAAGTTGGTGTTATCACCTTCGAAAAAGAAGTTAGTGAGATGACCTTTCTTAACTCTGAAACCGGTGAAGTCCAACCTTATGTTGAATGCACGGGACGGGAGAAATCACTAGGTCTGCAAATCATTAGTACTCATGTCGTTGACAAAGTTGAGGAAGGTGGTACCCTCACAGATATGGGATCTGCTCTTGCTAGGGCAAGCGATATCATGGATGAATTTGGCGACCCTGAGAAACCTACGATGCTTATCATGTTGACCGATGGAATGACGACATCGGGACCACCTCCTCTAAAAATACTCAAAGAGAGATTTCCTGATCGTTCAAGGCTTGTAATCTATAGTATAGGTCTTGGTGAACGAAGTGAAATTGATGAGGAATTGATGCTTGCAATTGCACATTATGGAAATGGAAGCTATCGACACGTCGACAACATTCGAGACCTATTAGAATGGTATGGCAAGCTAGCTGGCGAGTTTGCTGTTGTAATTCGGGGATCTGAGTAATATGACCTTTATCTAGGTTCCAATGCTTGTTTGAGACCATCTAAGGTTTCCAAGTCCATCTCCTTGATCTGTTCCTCTGGTATTCCTTCTAGCATAGCCTCTGGAATTGTGATTAGGAGATCGGCTTTCTCGTTTCCATATTTTTCTATAAATTCAGCCATTCTTGGGTCGTCATGTTCCACGAATGTTTCAGTTTCTTCAGCTTCAACAATTTCTTCTGCATCTGGTGCTGATGATGCAAGTAGAGCTTGTAATTCCTCGACACTCAGACTTGAAAGAGTTTCATCTGATACAGATTCTCTTACCTCTGGAGGGAGTTTTTTAATGAGCGATTTCCTCGTTGGTCCTCTCTTCTTCTTCTTGACCTTTGTAACCTTTCGAACCTTGACAGCTTTCTTCTTCGTTTTCTTTTCTTTAGCTGGAAGTGACACTTTTAATTTCTGAACTAACTCTCTTGCTGACGTAGGTGTAAGGCGCTTCAAATCCTCTGGTGGAAGTGTTGCTAAGATTTCGTCTGGAAGCTCGCTGAGAATTGTTTCCACATCTTCAGAAAGACCATCTGCTGTTATCGAGTCCGCAACCACAGAGGGGTCACTTGTAAGAAGAATTGGGGTTCCTTCAAGTTCTTCAATTATCGAAGTGACATCAATTTCAAGATTAAATTTCTTTATACGCCAGTTCGTGAATCTGGTTATAGATTCTGGTTTCATTTCGATGGACTGCAGAAATTTATTGATCTCTTCTTCTTCCATATCTGGAAAATCGTCGAGCATCTTATCAACAGATTCTTCGGATAATCTAGCATATATTGGTCCTTTCAGAATCTTGGAAAGTCCTGCAGCACAATGAGATCCTACCCATGGACTTGAATCCTTCAATCCACGTAACATATCTGGAACGGTCCTAGGTTGATGATAGAACGCAAGTACTTGAGCTGCAGCAATTCTTACATCAACAGTATTATCTTCCATGACTTTGATGACATCTACAACTAATGTTGGATCTACAGCATCAATTGCGGCAATTAGAGCTCTCTCTCTAACAATATCCGACGAATCAGTGAAAGCTTTAATCAGAGCTTTCTTTTCACTGGGTTTTTTCCGAGCCAAACGTCCAACTTCATCTGTATCAAATTCCAGCAACAATTTTCTGGTTTTGGACAATACTACTCCTCCAGGGACCTTACGCGTAATCCATCAAGCAGCTGGATATGAAACCAGCTTACCTATTTGACTTTCAATTGTCGAATATAGGTGTCTGCTTATATCCCTTCTCACTACATATACACTATTCTCGGATGAACCATTTGTTAATTATTAACCACATGAGTTTTAGGTACGATGATGCGACAAAATTACAGGTGATTGATGTGAATAAGGAAAAAGAGTTTGACATTTTGAAAATCATTCTTTTCATGGCATTGATGTTACTAATTGTGGAGATGTCTCCACTTCTGACTAGGTTATTCACTGGTGATATGTACTATCTCGTTGGAACTCTGACCTTCTTCGCGACATTCATCTTCATGTATGTAATTGTTGATGTTTTCGCACGCTGGGATGGAACTACACTTGGTAAATTGGGCATCGATTTTGATGATGATTCAGTACCACACATTGTTATCGGTGCTATTGCAGGGATAGCCGCAGTTGTTGTAGTGGTTGCTGCTGCATTCTTGTTTGGTGGTCAACTTCGTCCATTTGAACAAATCACTGGCGACCTTATTATGTCGGAGATTATCATTACTGTTCCAACCGCACTTTTCGAGGAGCTTGCTCATCGGGGATACATTCTACCACGTCTTGAAGGGTTAGCAGGCAAGACTCGAGCTATCCTGATAAGCTCAGTATTCTTCTCATTCTTGCATTTCAGCTGGTGGGCTACTCCTGGTATTCCACTACATGTCCTTATGATTTTCATCTTCAACATGTTTCTAGGTGGTGTAGTGCTTTCACTGAGTTACTACTGGTCTGGGAGACGGCTCTGGGTTCCAATTGCATTTCACTTTGCATGGAACATGATCGCGTACCTTCTATTTCCAATGTATCCTAGGGAATCTGTAATTCTACCAGAGATATTTCAAGTCGAATGGGGAATCACAACGATTATCGGATTTCTATTTGGACTATCCTTACTCTATGGATTATTGAGCAATAAGAAAAAATAAATTGAGCTGGGCAACGGATAACCGCTGCCCCTCTCTTGCTTTAATGGTCTTGACCAATTACGACATCTTCAGGTTTAGCCACAATCATGGTCATACCTGTGATGCTAAGAATCACTACTTTCTCACCCGATTTGATTGGTGGCCCAGTTGTCTTTGCCCACCAAATCTCTGCTCCGGTCTTCACCTTACCCTTTGGATTGATATCAGTAATGGCTTGAATGTCAGAGTACTTGAATTGAGAGTATGCTGGCCACTTATCATAATCCCTTAGGAAAACGAAATAGAGTCCCATCATTCCCATAACTGTGCCGGCCATAATGTACACTGTTAGTTGGTTAGAAGGATCAATTAGAATCGATAGGTAAATAGCTACACCGTATATTGGGAATAACTTCAATGACACCTTGGCGTCAATGAAGCCTCCTTCCGTGAAGCTACTACCTCCAGTGAAAATCGTGAACATCATATACAATATGAAACCAATGACAAGTAACATCCATGTGTCGAACACAACAACCGTTTGCAGGCTGGTTAGATAAATCTCCATAACGAAGAGTATCACGACTAATGGAACTGTTACTTGCGCCATAGCCTTACCTGTGGCTGGTTCCAGAGTGAGGACTAGTAGGGTCAAGATAACTCCTAGCAAAATCAGACCTACGAGTGGGTCAACTAGGAGATAGGTCATGACCATGCTCAGAGCTGTGAACATGATCATAACAATGAAGATCTTAATCCATGCTTCCATTTTTTAAACCTCATTTCTATTCTTTATTCTCACTGCTTCTTTGGAACCTTCAATCCACCAGTTCCTGCTGACATAGCTGCAGCAATACCTGCAGTTGTGCCTACTTCTGGAATATTCGCAGGTACCATGATGATAAGGTTGGCATTGTTTGAAATTTCCTGCATGATGTTCCATGTTCTGAGAACAACACCGACACTTGATTCTTCATACTTTCGAGCTGCTTTGAGCATGTTCTCAGCAGCTTCGAGTTCAGCCTTAGCTAGAATGACTCTTGCCCGGCCTTCTCGGTCTGCCTGAGCCTCTCTGCTCATTGCATCTTGAAGTGCTGAAGGAATGACGACATCGCGTATCTCAACGCTTGTAACTTTAACACCCCAGTGCTCCGTCTTTTCATCGATGAGTTCCTGAAGATGCTGTGCAATGATATCCCGCTCTGAAAGAAGCTCATCAAGTGATGCCTTACCTATAGTTTCTCTCAGTGACGTTTGAGCAGCAAGTTCTACCGCTACGGTATATCTTTCAACACTAAGGATTGCTTTCTCAACGTCGATTACTCTGAAGTACATGACAGCGTCCACAACAATTGGAACGTTGTCCTTAGTCAGAGACCTCTCAGTCTTGAACGCATACGTCAAAAGCCGTAATGAAACCTTCATCGCCACTTTATCGATCATTGGTGTGACCCAAATGATACCAGGCCCTTTTATTGCCTTAAATTTACCAAGTCTAAGAATAGCAACGCGCTCCCATTCCTTCAGAATCTTTATCCCGCTTGCGATAAACATTAAGGCGAAAATCCCTAGGACTACAATGAGTCCCAATATTAATTCATTAATGCCAAATATTTGCAATATCTGTTTACTCCTGTACACACATTATTTTGTGTAGATACAGAACAGAATCCCTCCAAGGACTCTGTACCAAGTATATTATTGGTGTGAGAGTTTATGAAGCTTCGTCTCCATGTAACTCATCGAAACGCATTGATTTTGGAGTATTTTCTAAGAGTATACTAAGCTGAGTTCCTCTTAGAGCTCTCATCAATGCAATAATCACCGCTGTGATTACTACTGTTACAGCAATTCTCTCAAGGGGGTAAAGAATTGCTGCTCCGATGTACCACGCTGAAAGATCACCTGCACTGAAACCTACAATGTGGATAAACCAGTATGCAGCAAGAGTTCCTCCTATTAGATTGTCACCAAGTAATGCAATAAAGCTCACTAACAAAACTGGAAGGACATTCCCCTCTATATCGTCTTTTTTGAATTCAATCCTACTATTGAGCCATCCTGATGATTTCTTGAACATAAGGAGTAGAACTAATACTGCAGCGATAATGTGCATCCATATGTAAACTATTGCAGTTATTCCAATAGGGCTCAGAAGAAATGCAACGAGACCAAGAACATAGACTCCTAAGACAATTCGTGGTTGTCCTATCTTTAAACATCCTGCAATTAGAGCTCCTGCGACTGGGGCAATAACTGGAATTATTGGTCCGAGAATTCCTCCAATATTAAAAATGAAAACTCCCAGGACTGATCCCATAAGCACAGCTATTGTTCCATAAAACGGCCCTAGAACAAAGCCAATTACGATTGCTGAAACAAGTCCCATCGATATGAAACCTGAACCTCCCGAAAGAACAAAGAGTGGAACCACAGTCATCACTAGATGAAGTGCTCCAAAAATTCCTGTTAATGCCCAATAGAATGTATTAGACTGAATGCTGTTTGCCATATCTTCGCCTCATCGAGATGAACTTCATCAACTCATTAAGGAGTTATCTCACGGAGTAGAATTTCCTCTAATTAAATCTGACCGAACAATCAGAAGTGAAGTTGGCTGAATCTAATTACTCGATGATGCCGCAATCCAGAAGAATAGACCACCAAGAATCCATACAAATAGACCTGCACCTAAAATAATTCCAAGAGTTGCTCCTAATATAGAAGAACCAAGATTAACATGCATATTTGTGAAGCTCTTGAAACCACCAACATACTTGGTTTCATAGTCGCAATGGAATTCTTTGTCTGTAACAGCCCCACATATCTCACAAACAAATCTATTCTGTAAGACTGCTCCAAGCAGGCTATCTATATTGCATCCAATGAATGCTGCCAGTACCGATAGGGGTATGAGAAAGAGTACGTATTCCGAAACAACAACATTCTCTGCTGTTACCAATCCGGGAATCCAAGTGGGTGCGAGTAGAGCAAAACCAAGCGAAATTACTCCAATGACGAGTCCAGCTGCAATCGCAACTCCTTGCCCAAGAAGAGAAACTGCACCAATAGTGCCACTTGGAACTTTTCTACGAAGATTCGTGATGAGTCTTGGTTTGCTTTTGCTAAAGACGCCTATCTCGCTTGCAAGGGTATCTGCACTAGTGGTCGCAACAGCTCCAACATAACCACCAAACAGGAAGAATGGCCAACCTGCTGCAACAAGATATGGAACCATAGCTGCAATATACATAGCAACTGAGAAGATCATAGGGATGATTCCGCTACCAAACACATTCACCCAAGATCGTTTTCCTTTACCTTCTTGAGCGACATTCTTCTTCACCTTTGCCTTGTATTTGTATTTTGTAGCAACGCCCGCGCTTATGAAAAAGAACAGAATAATTGCAAAAGCTGCAGGTCCTCCGGTATACCAAATCGTGAATCCTGTAACAAAGGCTGCTATTAACCCGGAAATATCAAGAAAGTGAGCCTTGTAAGCTAACCCTCCGATAATAGACATCATCAATAATCCGGACACAGCCGGATGAGTAAGCATCTCAAACATTCATTTCACATCCAGATTTGTTCATTAGTTTCAAGCTTTGGTCATATCGTTGTAAATCTCATCGAATGTTCTATGAGCATATATCAGGTCCTAATGGATGCCCGATTAACACTGTGCGGCCAAAATATCACATTTATAGCTTTGCCTTAGGTATGATAATCGTTCATCATTATATCGTCAATATAAGAATTATCATATGTAGTTCGACAAATGACGAATGGCGTTAGGGCGATGTTTCAGTCGACAATGGTCGATTTATCCGCTCGTGAATTTATCGGCCTTATGAGGGCTTTAAATTGAATATAGAGGGCTTTAAGTGTTTTATAGCTATAGAATATATTGAAAATTAGTATACGGTGAATTGTTTCCTTGTGACATCAATTGCACGCGTTGGAAGATAGCGGTCCTCTTGTGAAATCATTGCTTCAACGAAATATCCTGTGACGACATCGATAGGTGGTGTTAGCCACTTCACAGTGAGGACATTCTCACACTCTGAACTTATCGGAATTTCAAATTCCTTTATGATATCGCGACGAGACATTACTCTCAGATGCAGCTTTAGATTCTCCATTCCTTCTCTAACACTCTCAACTCTTGTCACAATTTCAACTGGACTTAATCTAGCAACAAGACCCGGAATTTCATCGCCTGCTTCATTTAAAATGGAGAAACCAACTTTGAAGAAGGGATTCTCAATTGCCTTGATTTTAAACCTTTGACTGTAGCCACATGACTGACTCCCACACCTCAGTGTTGCTTTTAGGTGCGATGTACTCATCTCTGCTCCTAATGGAACTCGCAGGGGAACTGGAATCATTTTTGGTTTTCCAACTTCGAGTTCAAGTCCTCTCTCAAGAAGAGTAATATTTCCACTGATCGATTCTAACTCAATGGTTAGTTCACAAGCTGCAGTTTTATCCAAATTGCTCTCAAGCTGTGCTGTAACCTGAATCATTTGATCTGGAAGTACAAATCCAGGTAGGCCGATAAAATTGATCTTTGCAATGTCTGATGAAGGTCCACCCACAAGATCGATTTCTGCTGATCGTTTGTCCATTTCTAATCCTGCATAACTTAGAACTGCGCTAAGGGTGATCGATTTTGGAATTGACGCAGATTTTGGTGCAGGGATAGTTATGGGTCCGAATGCCAATGATAGATTCTTACTTTGTTTTACTGACTGTCTGAGCACAACATGCTCTTCTCCATCTGGAAAGATCAATGACATTGTCAGAAATGCCGGGTCTCCTTGTTCTGTATTCCTCCTAATCCTTAACCATCCAGAAATCTTACCCCCTACATGGGACCGCTTGGGAACCCTCAGCGAATCAAGATTGACCCTAGTAGTTACGTGTTCGATACTGAAGCGGTCTGATTCTGAAGCTGCAATTTCTTTTCCTCTTATCATGACACGAGCTTTGATTTTACCTACTCTGTACGATTGACTTCCATCTTCAATTTGGGGTATACGCCATTGAAATCTTGCTTCCTTCTCCAGAAATTCGTCTGCCGAGAGTTCTAAAATCTCAATGACTTCCCCTGAGTCTGTACAATATTCAATTACTAATCGAGCTGAACGTTCAATTGCCTTGTTCTTATCACTAACAACAATGATACCTGATAGATAATCTCCTGGAGTATAGCTATCTTTCAGTTCAGACTCTATGATTACCTGTGGACCTCTACGAACAAAACCAACGTAGAATGGTTTAGATGTGCCTTCTGCGATTTCGAAACCTTCCTTGTTCAGAATCTTCATTTGCAGAATACATCTTTCTACACCTTCCGCAGCATCAGGCGGGATTAGAAGTGAGCGGAAGTGAGTATTTTCTAATACTGTAACTTCACCACCTTCAATATGTAAACTATCTGTAAGATTCGCTAAGATTTTCTCAAGGCCCGGAGCAAGTAAGCTAATTTCGCAAGAAACCAGTGACTTCATCGGGTAGTTTGTTTCAACTTCGCTCCTGAACAGTACTGGTGTTTTTCCATCTGCAAATTGCGTAGTAGTTCCTGGTCTTATCGATGCCTTCATCCAGTACATATTGATGGTACTTGCTAAATTGATACGACGTCCAGCAAATCCTACCTCTGCAATGATATTGTAAGCTGAAATGTCCTTTCTTGTAGAGAAGCTAATTGTGGATACATGTATCTCACCTGCTTCAATACTGGGAATTGTTAGGATATTGCTATCAACCACTCTTCTATCAGAATCTTCAACTGAATATGTAACACTCATATTCTCCATATTTCTACCAGTTGAGTTTCGAATAAGAATTGAAAATTGTACATCTTGTCCCGCGAATGGTCTATCCGTATCAGTGACTATCTCTGGTTCAAGACCCTTCCACCAACATAGCCAAGTAGGAAGATGTGGCGTACCTTCTATGGGATCATAGAGCCAGTTTGTACTGCACTCCATTGTGACCTCGGCAAGCCGTTTCAACAGGACTACCATATTGAAGTCAGATTTTGCATAGACATCAAGTTGGAAATCTGCTCCAGTAGTCCGGGGTGGAGAAAAGTCACTACCAAATACTGAAACAAGTAATGCTTGCATGAATGGATTCTCTACAATTTTGAGCTCATCCAGTTCATCTCGTATCATATAGAACATCGATACAATCGCATCACCAAGGAATCTATTTCTGTTTGAACTATGGATCTCTCCATTATCAGTTATTTGACGATTGTAGATTGTGTGGTATTCATTTTTCCCATCGCTTGGACGAAATGGTCCCCAGAGACCTGCTGAAACAGCTGATGCTCTATTTGCAGCAAGAGTCTTCGCACCTATATCCGGAACAATTTCACCTCGCTCAGTCATTCTCTTTGCTTTCAGTGCTAATGCCTGCAGGATAAGTGCAAGACCCATTCTTCTGGGAATGCTTAGCTGTGTATCAGATACTCGAAGTTCTATTGTACCATAATCGGTGAATGGGTACATGTCAACCATACGTGCATAGCTTCTATTCACATGTTTTGCAAAAGCATCTTTGTCAGAATTTTGAATATGTGGAATTAATTCAAATTCGTTAGTTGGACCCATTTGAGTTGTATTTCTAAAGAGCCTAATTGACCTCTTACATCTTGGCGCTCTCACTCTTCCTTCATCGTCAACTACAATCTCATCGCTTGGTGCCTTATTTTCAAAGGGCGAATTTACAGATAGTGCAATAATATGTGGGATGAAATTCCGAATCATATTGTAGACTGCAATCTTTGTTTTCTCATCAATTGAAGGGCTCAGAATATGATGATGTTCACCAAAGGACAAATTGCGGATGTATTCCTGTGTTGGATTTAGTCCGGTGGAAACAAGTATAGCTTTGGAATCTTTTGGCAGTGATTCATACGAAATGGCAATTAATGTTTGAACCCACCACGCAAGTTCTTCCAATGTTGTACAAGGTGGTGTGGCTATCTCAAGTATCCAAGTAAGACTTGTTACATTGGGGTCGTGTCCTATCAACGTATATTCTTTGGAGTTACCTGAAGGGTCACGATATGTTGCTACGATTCTTGAGCCTCTCTCGCCTTCTTCCGTCTGAGCACTCTGACCATACTTTTCTCTTACTGAGGCTACTAGTGATGAACGTATTTTTTTATCAAGAAGTCCTTTTGCGCTGGATACAATTTTGTCGAATATATCTAGAATATTCTCTCCTCGAATCCAAGTTCCATCTTTCCTAATTACCTGAAGCTCAACTTCGATACCATGTGGGAATGGTAAATCCATCTCCTCTGTATCTTCAGTCGAACTCATAATAATCACCTATAGGATTGTTAATGATTCAAGAATTTCAGCAACCCTGTCATGATTTTCAGCAAGACGCTGGGAGAGGGTGATTTCTAATACTGTCATATTCCTACGTTTTCGAGCCAGTTCGGTTAATCGATAAGTTAGAGGACCACCCCCGAATTGACCTTCATCTTCAAGAATCTGAAAACCTAACTCTTCAATTCTACTACTCAGTTTTTGCATAGCTTCCTTTTTTCTATAACTATACCTCTTTCCAATCACTACCACGTTTGCGTCATTGATTATAGAGGGTAAGTTTGCCCATCTTAAATTGATGACATAGTCAATTGGCGTTCCACTTGGTTTACCTTCAATAATCTTCAGGATAGAGTCACATGTGGATTTTGTTTCACTTCTATCTGACCCCTTGATTATTGATGGAAGTTTCAGTCCCCTCCCTCGAATCAAATCAAGAGAACTGGATAGTGGGTCTCCTTTGATTAAAGATGAGAGTACACAAACGATTCCATTTGATGTTCCTGGAACATACGAACCACTAGAGGAGAATTCTTCAGTTCTCAACGAGTGTTCTATCGGTCTTAGAAAATTGCTAACATCTGATATTTTCTTTAGTAATTTGTTTAGAACAATTTCTGCCCTCTCAAGTTCTTGGAGAAGACTACGATGTCCATTCACATTACTCATAAAATTGAACCACTCTTGGATTTATCCTCAACATTCGAGAATCCTGCTGTAGCGTTATTATCTTTGCTAGTTTAGTAGAGCTGCCTGTATATTACAAATCTGCAATAAGCGTAAGCAGTTCCTCGATTTTTGTTCTTTGATTTTTCAAGCTATACCAAATTGACTCTCGCCCACTCTGTTCCATGAGCTTCCTAATCAGGATTGAGTAGTTCATTCCTTCTATATCCTGAAGTATAATCATAGCCCGTTCAGACTTGAAGTGTGACTCATTTACTCTTCCATCTTTGTATCTTGTTGTCAGAGGTTTCAACGCGCGTTCTGCAGAATCAATCTCAAATAGAGCTCCACGATAGTTCGACTTAGGGTCTTTCATCCCATATCCACCAATCAGAGGAGTCATACCAACACCCATCGACCCTTTTCCAATTTCATCAAGCGCATCCATTGCTTTCTTGAAGTACTCGTCACTATTCTCAAGACATTTCTTGATAGCCCGAAGGATACGAGGTCTATCCATTTCTTCAGTCATCATATCACAACATTGACAATTATATAAGAGCAGAAAAAGGAAGCGAACACGGGTGCCAAAAGTTGCACCCGTGATTTTTCGATACTAGAGCTGTACTTCAGGAAGCTCCCCAGCAAAATGGCACGCGACAACGTGTCCGTCACCCATGTCTCTTTCCGCAGGTACTTCCCTGACACAGATTTCCTGTGCGTAAGGACATCTAGGATGGAACCTACAACCTGATGGGACATTAATTGGGCTTGGTGGTTCACCTTTCAGTGACTCAACTCGCCGTTTGACAGTTGGGTCTCCTGATGGTACTGCTGAGATTAGAGCTCGAGTGTACGGATGTAGTGCATTGAACGCTACAGCATGAGCTGGTCCAATCTCTATAATCTTTCCAAGATACATGATCCCGATTCTATCGGCAATATATGTAGCAACAGCAAGGTCGTGTGTGATGAATAGATAAGTGAGTCCAAGTTCTTCTCTCAGGTTTAATAGAAGATTTAGAATCTCGGCACGGATTGATACATCCAACATAGACACGGGCTCGTCTGCAACCATGAATTCTGGGTGCAAGATGAGTGCTCGTGCTACTGAGATTCTCTGTCTTTGGCCTCCTGAAAGTTCGTGAGGATATCTATCGATGAAATCCTCTGCTGGAGTTATTGCGACACTTTCTAATGTCTCAAGGACTCTCTGTCTTCTCTGACTTGGTGACAGGGGTATCTTGTGAACCATAAGTGGTTCTTGTACTATACTGAAGATACTCTGTTTTGGATTAAGGGATTCGTACGGATCTTGGAATGTAATCTGCATGCGTTTTCGTAGTTCCTTAATCTCGTTCCTGTCCAGTGTAGCTAAGTCCTGTCCTCCGTAGAAAACCTCACCATCTGTGGGGATTTCTAAGTGCAGAATGCATCGACCGGTTGTTGTTTTACCACAGCCGGACTCACCTGCGAGCACAAGTACTTCGCCCTTCTTGATGTCGAAGGTCACACCGTCGACAGCTTTCACGAATAGTTCCTGTTTGTAAAGCATTGATGAGAGGAAGCCTGTATTAACAGCAAACCACTTACGCATGTTCCTTATGGATATCAGAGTTTCACCATCTCTAATGTCTTCGGAACCTTCTAGGATTCTTGAATCGTCAATTGTCATTGTCAATCACTCCAAGTCTACGTCAATTTTTCCTCTTAGTTGCTCAGCAAAGTGACAAGAAACAAACCTTCCAGGTTCAATCTCTTGAGCCACAGGATCTTCC
>JABCSP010000130.1 GCA_018238825.1 Candidatus Thorarchaeota archaeon
GGATAAGATTAGTATCTGTAACAAAGAGTTCAGATATGAAAACGCAAAAGAGTGAACTTAGGAAAGAGGTCAAAGAAATCATTGCAGACCTCTTGGGATACAGCGCAACATTGCAAACTAAAATTAATGTTCATAGCACAGCAGTAACAAATTGGGATACCCTTGCCCTAAGATCAGATGGTCCAACAGCAGAGGCTCATGAGCCGCTATTGCGCTTGATACGCGGTGAGCTCAATATTCTTAGATATGATCCAATTCGAGAATTATGCATAAATCTTTCATCAGTTGAAGACCCAGGACATCCTACATTAGATGATTTCAATCAAGTTTCTGATTTTCAAGGTACAAGAATTGCATATTATGAAATGCATCGAATCGAGCCGCTCCTGAATGAATGCTTCATCCCAACGCTAAGAAAGCTAGGATTACGCTATCGATATATTTTCACACCACGTCAGCGTCCCGGAGTTCTCTCAGAGGGACTTGTTGAGAGAATGATTTTGACTGAGAAGGATATTCGAGGTTGTACAGTACACGTGGAACCTAATACATCGCAAGGACCCAATCCACGTCAATTCCGGAAAGGCTCCTATGAAGCTGTTGTCGAAGACGAAATTGTATCATTGAATCTAAATCACTTTGACTTGGAAAGTGGGGATTGGCTTTCTAATACTCAACAGGAGGTACCTAGAGAAAAACAAAAGGATAGTCTTCTAATTCAGCGCTCAACAATTTCTGATGATAATAAACCATTCTCACTCACAACAAGACAACTTGAAATTATAGGCCTTCTATGGGGTATGAATGGACCCCGAAGTCAGAGAAAATTCATTCTCGAACGTGTAAACTATCCCAATCAAACGGCAAATAGAATGCTACGAGAAATGTTAGATGGTCAAGTAGTGAGAATGTTATATTTACCTGCACTTGAGTTTTGTAGTTTGCCGGATGGATTAATAGCATACGCTAACTGTAGTGACAGAAGATCCAGAGATAGGTTTGTTGACCATATCATAGAATCACAATCTTTTGCACGCATTCGTATTGGTGATTCCAACGATGTTCTGGCACACATTCGTGTCCCCTTGAAGAATAGTGATTACGTAGCTGGTGATCTTAAAGAGAAGATAGGTGAATTTTCGGACCATTATTTCACTGCCAGATTGCGTTCAACTAATACCTACAAAATTGCAACTCTGCACAAGCTAAGAAAACCAAAGACCAGAAAGTGGATAGATCCATGGAAAGACACTATTTGACCTAGAGCCATTGTTCAAGGGTTGACTGACGATTTCCAAAAGAACGCCATAGATTGGTTAATTTCTGAGTAGTTATTTCAGCACGTTCTGTGGGCATAACGGTTTCAAGAGCTCGAAGAACTTTGGGAATCAAGGGAGGTTTCAACTTGAACTCCATCTTATCTGCAGACATATAGGAGGGCTCATCAAATACTTCTCTAGCCTCGATATACTCAACTCGTTCACTAGGTAGAAATCCTCTTGCCTTAAGCAAACCTTCGAGACCTCCATGTTTTTGCAGGAGCACGGAACCCCGCCGTGGTCCTATTCCTTTGACACCCTCCTTATGAAAATCACATCCACAAACTATTGCGAGGTCTCTAAGATGCTCAAGATCTAACTGAAGATGATTCTCGAAATCACTGAGGGATGCTCTCAGAATCTTACTATTAGACAACTGCATTTGTTTTGTTACGTGAGGGCTGCCAAATAGAAGTGCATCTGAATCATTAGAAACCACGGTATTAACAACTCCATCTCTACACAATACAGCAGCAAACATTTCGGCTTCTGATGGAGAAGTTAACACAGGAACACCGACTATTCTTCCGAGGTCTCTCATATGCTCTGCAGCAAAGTAAGCCCGAAGAGCAGGACTCTTCCATAGTACTGTGGCAAGATCTTCATCATAGGGATCTCTGTCTATCTGGAATTGTTTGTAAAGCTCAGAGGCTTTTTGAACTAAGCCGGGGTTTGGTTTTCGTTTCATAGTTTCTGGAGGTCCATCAAATACAAACACAGGCAGGACATGATTACTCAGAGTAATCTTAACAAGACTGACAAAAAGCCCGACATGTGTAAGGGGTAGTCGACCTTCTTGTCTGGGGCTTTGACGAATCACCGAGAGCCGACGAGAAAGATAATTTGGGACGTCAATAGCTATTGTTCCAGGTGAAATTTCTGAGGAAGATTGCCATTTCCACGGAATGATGTCATCACCCCAATTCTTCACACCCACAATAATCACCTTATACTACGAATTCCTTTAGATCCAATCTTTACAATTACACCAGGCGGCGTTAATGGAAGAGCACAACGTTCTACTAAGATTCTTACAACATCATCGCCTTGACGAAGTCGATCAACCTGTACAACACTATCCACCGCGTGAGATAGAACATTACCGCCAATTGGGATGGGTTGCCCAGAGGTCCAATTTCGCGATGAATGATCTGTAATCATAACATGAGTATCAAGTTCATTTATCACTCTTCTAATTGAGTCGAGTGCTCCAAACAGATTCCTCTGACGGCCCTTAGTTCCTGGAGCACCAGTTAGATTGAGAGCTCCAGTCAGATTGTCAAGAACTACAATTGAAACCTCCCCGAAGTTTTGTATCATCTCAATTTTCTCAACAATATCAGCAAGACCTAAGACCTGTGCTACAACAATCTTCGCGAGGACCTGCGATGCTTCGTCTTTTGATTGACAAAGAGATTTCACAAGAGCAGTACTATAATTCGTTCCTGAATCAAGAAAGACACAAGAAGCTGTTTTCATCTTTGCCGCGGATACAATAACAGTATGAGCTAGAAAGCTCAATGGTGCTCTCTCCGGACCATGAAATAGACTGATCTGTTGAGGGACGAACAACCCACCAATTGTATTGTTCAAGATTCTCGGTCGTAAACGAATTTGGGGTTCAGTGATTGTATCTATAGATTCAAGCGGCAGTCTCAACGGGTTTCTCAACCTCCTCAAGTAAAGAGTAATTTCGGTTCAATAGAACGTCAGATTCTGTACCTTGCTCTAATTGTTCAACTAGTAATCCAGGAGCATCCATATCGGGAACTAAAACTACTAACCCTGATATTGTTGGGAATACCGTCATTCTTGTTGGTGCAAGGGAGAGCAACTCAGTGATTGATTTCTCATCTCGTGCTAGACGATATGTTTCCATTTTCAATCCATTCTGTGAATCAATTATCGGAATCATCTGAATAGCTTCAGCAAGGAGTGGAGATGTATTTCCCTTTGTTTCAATCCCAAGTTCATTGATCAAGTTGATGACTTGGTCAAACTTTGCTGAAATAAAGAGCACATCACAATCAACATAGCAAGTTAGTGAAACAGGCAGTAGGGGCCGGTCACGCATCATTTGAATTACCTTTTCTCTTGTGTCCTTCCCAAGAAGTAAAATATTGTGAGCGGAGTTCAATTTGAATGACTCACCATCACCAACCGGAATAACTCTCTGTCGGATACCATTCAATGAACCCGTAGTTTGCATCTGTGAGATGAATTGTATAAATTGAGTACTGAGTGAACCGGGGTCCTTAATGAAAGAACAAATCCCTGCTGTTGTGCCTGCTACAATTCCAGCAAAAATCAGCCCGTACGGTAGCACAATGACAAATGCAACCACTACCAGATAGCTGATAGCTGCATAACCAAAGACATTGAGGATTAGTCTAGTTGGAGAGTCCTCTGATACTCGATTGACAATGAGTAGTAGGACCACTGTCAGAACAATGACCACAAGTAGAGGAGAGAAGTTTCCAAGTCTGAAAGCTAAAACAATAGATACAACTGAAGCAAGTAACTCAGTACCCGCAACCAACGCAATGGCACCAGCAACTGCATATCCAATTAATTTTATCATTCCTTTTCCAAGCATAATATCAAACCCCTTCAGAAATTTGAGAATGGAATATTCTAGGAATAATCGTGAGGACTCCCGTATCATCCACCCTTAGTTGTGCGGTCTCTTGTTCAGTATCCTCATCCTTTCGAATTATGTGTGTGAGAGACCCCGACAGGTCCTTATTGAGACAGAGGTCGTGATCTATCCATTTTGAAATAGTGCTATGATGCACAGCACGATTACCAGAAGAATCACCCAACATTCGAGTTTCACTGATGATCACAATGTCCAATTCACTTGAGCTCACTATTCCTGCAAGAGTTGGAAGGGCATCTTCAACGATCTCTTGACCCCAAAGAGTTGGGTCTTCGCGAGCCATATCCAAGACTCTTGTAATTGGGTCAATCACTATCAAAGATGGAAGATTTGAATCGGGAAGTGTTCGAATCAGTTCTAATAACTCAGACTGGTCATCGGTCATTGTGATTGTGACATTTTCCACTTTCCCATCAGAGGAGTCAATGTTCCTCTTGAGATAACTTACGAAGCTCTTCTTTCCATCAGTGTTGATCCACTCAACTCTACCATGCTTCGAAGCATCACTCGCAAGTGCACAAGCAAGTAGCGTCTTTCCACTTCCAGCACTTCCCCAAAGATGAACGAGACCTCTTAGACCTAAGGAGGTCATCAAACTTCTAAACACCAGCTGATCCACTCTCCCCCTTGGGATGAGCATATCCTTCGTAAACAGGTAACTCTTCTACATCCCGGGGTTTCAATTTCTTTTTCTTATTCTTCCGATCACACCCTTGAGCAATGACGGAACCAGGTACTATGTCGTCGAGGGAATCATCAACTACCTCTTCTATAGGTACTGGAGTTTCTCCTTCTAAATGTGAAACACGCATCTCTTCGAGAACCTCAACCTCTGAATCAGATGGCTCCTCAGTACTTTCCGCAGTCAGTGGTATTCCTTCCTCTTCTTCATCAACTTCAGGGGACGTTGAGTCCTCACTGGGAACATCAAATCTGAGATCCGGCTCTTTTGCCATTTCCTTAGCAAACGCTTCCTCAGTTTCCTTCATTGAGCCGAAGTTTAGATGATCGTCAATACCTTCTTTGATGTCCGGTCTAAGCGCTCCAATGTTGTAAAGAGCATTAACAAGTTCAGTCAGATGAGATACAGCTTCCCCAAAGTTGATAGGGCGAAGTAAGTGCCCAGTGAGCCCAACATAGCCCAGCGCGAGCTTCTCCTCTTCGACATTACCGCCTAAGTATTCAAAGAGACCTATGAATTTGCGTAGGCCACTATCTCCCATCACAAGAGATTTAGAACTGGCCTCAGCAGGAGATAGTCTTACACACTCATCAAGAACAGTACAGGAAATGTTGACAGTTTTTTCGAGATTGCTATTCTTCATCGCCGCTGCAGCTTCAGCAACTAGTGGAGATATTACAAAATTCACATGACCAATGAGCTGAAGTTTCTCTTCGTTCTCTTCGATTGATTTTGTGATTCTTGAGGCATCTCCAACTGTTCTCAGCTGCTCTTTTTCTCTGGTTAAGGTCTCAACAAATGAGGAGATTGAATTACGAGAAGAACTCAACAGCCATCCGCCTACTACACCGGCAGCGGCACTAGCAATAACTGGAATCAAGAGAGAACCAGAACCAGCGAGAATGACCGCGATGAGTGATGAGAGACCTATTGCAAGAGCTAGTAATGATAACACTCCAAACCAACCTCTTGATATTCCTGTTTCTAAAAGGTTCCACTTGCTACCTTCTACACTCTTCTTCAAATCAGGGAGTTTTGATCTTGCATCACTCTGTCGGATAAGTGCAAATTGATCTGCCGTAACAATTCGACCTGTTTCAGTTAGCCACGTAAGGTCTGCTGAAGGCTTAGCACTCTTAGTGATGACATAAACTGTACGTGTTTCGTGCATCAATGAAAGTGAGTCATTCTTCATTCCGCGCAAGAGTGGAAGCCGCACACGACCAAAAGGTGTTAACACACTTTGCTCACTAAGGAAACCAACTAAGCCGACATCACTGAGAACTCTCTCAAGATCCCTGTTTACGGTTTCCAATACTGCTGCACGCATGGCGAGACCTCCTTTTCCAAATTCAGCCTTCCTTAAATCAAGAACAAAGACAATGTCGACATGGACACCTTTTGTTTCTGGAACAGCCTCCAATCGTACTCCTAGCGTTAGTCCATTCGGATACCTACTAGTAAAGTGTTCAGTCAACTCTAGAGCAGTTTCAATATCATAATCTTCTTTTTCTTCTGTGGGTTCATTCTTGATTTTCTTGTCTTCTTCTTTAGGTTCGTTCTTGAATTCCTTGTCTTCTTCTTTAGATTCATTCTTGATTTTCTTGGCTTCTTCTTTAGGTT
>JABCSP010000131.1 GCA_018238825.1 Candidatus Thorarchaeota archaeon
CTAGTCAGATGAGTGGAGGAGAACAGCAACTTATCGCTATTGCTAGAGCGATTTTAAACAGCCCGCCGATTTTATTCTGCGACGAGCCCACCGGAAACTTGGATACCAAGACCGGGGAGAACATCATGAAGATTATCGCTCAACTCAATAGGGAGCGAAACATGACTGTGGTTCTAGTTACTCATAATGAGGACCTAGTAAAATTCGCTAAGAGAACTCTTCGGATGAAAGATGGAGTCATCAGGTAGTTGTGAGTAATATGCAGCCGATGGACTGCGATAAACATGAGAAGGCTGCTGAAGAATTTGCAAAAGATGGCAAGAATCCGGAAGCAATGAAGCAGTTCTCACAAGCGGCAGTTTGCTGGACAAGATGGGAATCTTACTCCAAAGCAGCTCAAGCATATGAGCGAGCCTACGAACATGGTATGCTTGCGTGTGAATATGCTGAAGCTGCATTAGTAATGACTGCCGCAAGCGCTTCATGGATCAAACATGGAGAGCATGACAAGTTCGAGATAAATTGTCAAATTGCAGCATCGGCATATGTTTCAGCAGCAAAGTCTGAAAAGAACCCTCTGTATCTCTTAGATGCAGCGTATTGTTCTATTACGGGAGGAGATATTGATATAGCTAGGTCTCTTCTTCACGCAGTGATTGAAACAACTAAAGGAGAGGTGACAGGCACCATCGACCTTGCATTGATGCTCACAGAATATAGGTTTGGAGATGCAGACAGGATGATTGAATCGGTTCTTGCGGACGAACTGGATAAAGAGCATCTGGGAAAGATAAAACGTGCATTCGAACTTGTTCTAGCTGGTTTTATTCGGACATCACTTGAGTCGGAAATAGCTATCTCAATCTCAAGCCTTGCGGAAAGCACAGGACTAAGTAGTAAGAAACTAAAACGGATTGTTGATAGATCTATTGAGCAGGGGTATATTCCAGCGTACTATGATGATGAAACAAATGAGCTGGTGATAGACAGCGATGGATACGATACTTCCGCATTAGAGGCGAGAAAGGGACCTATTCTAAGCAGAGACCTTGATGACCCTGGTGCATGGGACATAGACCTCAGTGACAACTGAAGAACTAGTAATACCCTCTCCTAGAAAACATTTTATTGACCATTGTAGACAGTCACAACTGCCCGCCCGCAAATTCAATGTATAATATGGTGAGTCTTATGTCAGAAGGGCTGAAATGGTTCCAATGTCCAGTTTGTAAGGAGTCAATACATTGGAAGCTTCCAGAGGATGATTTGAAGAAAGTAAAGAGGTTTCCAGCCCCAATAGTGATTAGACATAAAGATCACTACTTGATTTGTTATCTAGATAGCCATTATCAGCTTGCTGATACAGAAATTGCTATTTCTTTTGTTGAAGGAAAATCCAAAGAGTGATACAGAGTTATCGTGTCTACTATATCCCGTTGTCCATAGCCCATTCCAATACTCTAGCAGCTTGAGCGCTAGCCATTCCCCAAGATTTGAGATTCAAAACAAGATTACGAATACCTGTTATCCAATCTTCCAGTAAATCCTTGATTCGTAGTTTGATTGAGTGATCTTCGGATTCCTTGTAGACTGGTAAGATTTTGTCTACCAAACTCTGGGAAAGCACAAGTATGGTTTCAAGTCTTGCAATCCATTCTTCCCTTGGTAGACCGGATAGGGTCTGGGCAACTGCTAGATGATAATCATATTGAGCTGTAAAATAGCGTAGACGCCACGATAGAAACTCTATGAAAATTGTCTTGTGTGCAGTAGAGGGTGCAGTCTTGATCAACAGGTTTAGGAAGCGTTGGGACATTTCATCAGCAGACTGACTCGCTTCATAATATAGAGCCATTGCTTTTTGGTACTCCTCTACAGAGAGATGTTCGTTAGCACGACCTACTGCACTCTTGAAACGAGTGAGAAGAGCTCGTGTAGAATCACCTTCAACTTCTTCCAAACCAGTTTTCACCTCCATTGCAATCTTCTTACCTCATTATCAAAGGTTCAATGTTTTTTGTTCAAATAAGATGTTTTGTGGTCTCTATTGAACACCTCAGATAGGGGGTGTATTTTGAACCTTGTATTCTTCTGATGCATGTGTCCAATTCAGGAATTCTTCACTCGGAGGATGATTTTGATAGAGTTTTGCTCTATTGGCTTCAAGGCATTGTTCTTCTTTTCCAGCCAATTCTGCCATTGATAGTAAATTATTTCCAGAGTCCTTGCACACATTGAGAATGGGTCTAATCCACTCACTCCAATTCCCACCTCGCATATTGTGATGATCAACGACAAGTGTAGGAATAGACACTGCAAGATTTGACAGACAGTAAAGGGCGGATTGTATCTCTTGTTTGCTGATGTGGTTCAGGTACAACGGGGGACCACCAATAATTGCCAAGTCAGGTTCTATAGAGAGAATATAGGATAGAGTTTCCTTTGAGATAGGACCCTGAATATCTGGTGCAAAAAGGAATCGTGTACCAGAGTGCTCAATTGTTGTGGCAAGTACAAAACCAAGACGACTTCCGTTTGGTCCATGAGGAAGTGGATGTGAGTATGAAATTGTTGTATCTCCAAAGCTGAAACTTCTCTCATCAACCCACTGAATTTCTTTGATTATTGACTTGACATCTTTTAGAAAGTAGTAGCATCTTCGTTTCTGTGATGTATTGATATTCTCACGGTTATCTTTTGCATAGACTGTTTTTCCAGCAAACATCTCTTTTCTTTCATCGCGAGTGCTCATGTTATAGAGACAGTTTTTGAATCCAGGACGAATGTGATCGTAATGATAGTGTGAGATGGAGAGGATGGACGCTTCTTTTGCGTGTAACCTAATTTCTTCCATAGATGATTGGAGCGCCCTATACTCCAAAGGATGAGGTTCAAGCCCAACCCTCTTGGCTAAAGCTGCAGAGGGGTCAAGCAGAATCGAAATATCAGGAGTTCTAACCATTGTACAAAGAAACCTTACTCCAAGACTCTCAGCAGCTATTGGATTTACTTCAATCTCATTGAGATACATTGTCAAGCACCCTATAGTATACTAGGTGATACCCTTTATCATCATGTAGAAGTTCAACTTCATGGACTACAGATTTCTTACATATTTCCAAGAATCGTTGAAACATCTCGTAATCAGAAGGCAAGAATTTGTGTTTCTTTCCCTTTATCTCATCTATTGAAAATAGAGCAAGGTCTCCTTCACGATGATTTGTTGAATAATCTTGAATCGATGCATGTCCAACAAAGATTAGAAATTGATCGATTAGGTTTCCATCGGAATCTACAAGACGTTCTGATACGAAACCACGATAGTTATAGTCCTCAACACTTTTGGTTCCGGTTTCCTCCTTCACTTCTCTGATAGCGGCTGCAGTGATATGTTCACCAACTTCGACCTTTCCACCAACCATACTCCAGAGACCTTCGTAAGGAGGGTTCTTTCGTCGAATGAACAGGTATCGCTCTTGACATGCAAGAATAGTAATGACAATAGGAACTATCTTTGACATTGAATACACCTACAACAGCGGCAGGACTGTTCATTTCTATGCTTTAAATCCTAAGGCAACTGCTAGGCCAACATTCATAGGATGCTCAGCAGATGACAAAGTGGGTATTGTTTTGCCAGACCTATTGCCAGATTCTATCAGGGAGCAAGTACTTGCAAGGATTACTCCTAGTCAGGAAGAGATAGAGATTCAGGCGAGGATTATCAATCAACTTCGTGAAGCGCTACAAGAAAAAGCAGAATCAACAGAGTATGTATACTCATTCATTGAACCAGAAGGATCTACTGGAAAGAAACAGACGCAACTTAGAGGAGCAGCTGATATTGATCTATTCGTTGCACTCAAACCTGAAGATTATCCTCAAATATTCAATAAAGATCAAACAGTGGATCATCAAGTGATTAACGACCTCATGAACAATCTTGTTTCTGATTGGTTTGAACCTGCAATGAGCGATCTGGGCGGCTCAGAAGTACAGAGAGCTTTCTCTCAGCATCCATTTCTATCCCTGAAAATGGAAGGAATAGATATCGATATTCTTGGGTGTTTTGATATTGACGCTCAAACACTTGCAGAGAGAGGTCCCATTACTGCAGTAGATAGAACTGTACATCATACTTGTTATGTCGCAGACCAAATGACTGGAAAAAAGAGAGAAGATGCAAGAATCCTGAAGTCTTTCGTAAGAGCATGCCATGCATACGGGGATACTTGTGCAGTTGGCCGAATGGGACTTACAGGTGTCACACTTGAAATCATTGTCATCATCAAACCGGACTTAGACTCTGCAGTTAGAACACTTCGATACCTGGAAACTGACCCTATAGATCCACTTAGTCGCCAGCTTGCTGCACTAAAGAAAATTCCAGCCTTTCGCGATGACCATATCTTCTTGATAGACCCAACTGATCACCGTAGAAATATGGCATCAAGTTTTACACCCAGATCTTATGCATGGGTACAATACAAAATAGATAGACTTTGGGAGAACTTGAAAGGTGTAGATACCAAGATAATCACGGATTCATTAGTTGAATCACCAGTTCCAAGTGACAGCTTACCTGAGTCACTCAGAAATCATATCGTTGTTAGTGAGTTTCAATCCGATGGAAAGGTCCACTACACAATTCTTCGTGATAAACTGCATCGACTCATGAGAAAGATAATCACAGAAATGACGATTGAAAGAACTGGAGAATCTCGATTTGGAGAGATTTTAGCAGAAGTATATTTTGAAGATACTAGATATGCACTTGGTATGCTTGTTGAAAAACCGATTATTTCAAAGACATTCGACCGAAAAGGACCTCCGATTGCATTGAAAGAGCCAGCCGAGAGATTTAGAAACGCACACGCAGAAACTTTTGAGTCCGATGGATTTCTCTATGTTCGTGAAGAAAGAGAGTGGACTAGCATTCCAATGATGTTTGAAAATCTTCTTAGGAACAATCCAATTGATGGACTCGAAATTCATAGTAATGAAACTATACTGAGTAATCGTGTCCTAAATGTACTCCAAAAATTCATTCTCCCTCTAGAACCGGAGTTCGGGGAACTGATAACAAGAGTTAAAGAAAGAAACAAGAAACCTTCAATGTGATTGCTTTGGTAGAGGATAGGATTGCATTCATTTCACATCCGAAGGCCAGTATGCACCGTATGCCTTTTCCCAAACCGCATCTTGAGTCCTTCGAGAGTCCACTGCGCTTTCAGATGGCGGAGAGGTATCTTGAAACAAGCGGGGCTCTTACGGAAATGGTCAGAGTGAAAGCCCCAAGAGCGAGTCTCAAAGATCCGTTACTTGTTCACTCGCCCTATCTTGTAGACACTGTAGAATTGTTATCCGAAATAGGAAGTGGACAACTTGGCGAGTCTGCATACGCAAGTCCAGACCTTCTACGAGCTGCACTTCTTACTGTAGGAGGTTCTATGAAAGGAGTGGATATGGTTCTTGCAGGTGATGTTAAGCATGCATTCGTTTTGATGAGACCCCCAGGTCATCATGCCTCAACATCAAATCCGATGGGTTTGTGCTATTTCAATAATGTAGCAATAGCAGCTAAACATGCGCTCCAAAATGATGCAGTACAACGAATTTCTATAGTGGATTTTGATGACCATCATGGTAATGGAACATCAGAAATATTCTACGCTAATCCCGATGTTCAATATATTTCAATTCATGAGTACGACTATGAAAACTTTGGTCTGGGACATTACGCGGAAATAGGTCATGGTGGTGGAAAAGGTACGAATATCAATATTCCATTGGTAGAAACCTCACCAGACATCTCCTATGAATCGGCCATCAATCGCATTATGATACCAGCAATGAAGTCATTCAAACCAGATTTGGTAATGGTTTCGGCAGGTTATGATGCACACTTTGCAGATCCTGTTGGAAATATGGATATTGACTCGAGAACATATTGGAGATTTGGAAGAAAGATTAGAGAATTAGTCAAAACTACTGCAGCAAAGGGTTCTGTTTGGGTATTGGAAGGCGGATATAATCCATTCATTATTGGACCTTCTATTCATGCAAGTCTTGAAGGATTAGCAGGTAATGCACAACCGATTCTAGAAGATCAAATGGACCGAGAGGTCAACAAGCTGATTGTTGAGTCAAATGATGAGATAATCGAAAAAGTTCTTGAAACCATTAAGCCGTTCCTGAAGAAGTAGGCTAAACTTGCGTAATATGGACAACGTTTTAAGGCTACCAGACCAGCGAGCTCTAAATCAGTCATGGTGGAACT
>JABCSP010000132.1 GCA_018238825.1 Candidatus Thorarchaeota archaeon
GAAATGCAATAACCGAAAATAGAAACACGCAGAATATTAACGTGAGATGTTTGTTGCTTAGCATTGCAGGTATGACCTCCGAGTATGGTTTCAGATTTTTCTCATTGTTTCAGCCACATATAGCTTTCGTGTGTTTCTGATTAACATCCCCTACATTAGCTCCAATGAGTAGAAACTAATTCATTTCAAAATGTTACATTTTTTCTCAGTCGATGCCTATTTATTAGGGTGTTAGCACGCGAGGACATACTATCGACAATTCACGATTCAGCCAATGTGGCTGATAACGGAGGATTATAGGTGAGCAATTACAATAAGGTTACGGATGAAGTGGTCAAAAAACTGGTTGCAATCTGCGGCGATGAATTCGTCACGACCAGCGAACCCCTTCTTCACAGTTACATGGCTAGAGGTATTATGGGCCTCGAAGCGGAATTACCCGAGGTCATTGTGAGACCCTCCAATACTGAGGAGGTCTCTAAAATCCTCGTAGTCGCAAATGAAAACCTCAGTCCGATCACACCAGCTGCAGGGGGTTTGAGCGGAGGGTTCGCCCTTCCAACAATTCAACCTGGCGGTATTTTGATGGATCTGACCCGCATGGACAAGATGGAGGTCGACACTGAAAACCGAGTCATGGTTGTTGAACCAGGCGTCCGTTGTGGCGATGCATGGCGTATCTTCAAGAAAAGATGGCCTGACTGGGCACCCCCAATTCCCGACGGTGCTCCACCTGGAGCTACAATTCTAGGAGATGCAATAGAACGAGGATTCTCACTTGTAACAGGTCGATATGGCCCACAAGCTGATATGATCATAGGTCTTGAGATAGCTCTACCATCTGGTGAAATATTCCGAACTGGTTCATGGGCACTTGATGATGCGAAGGCTTTCTACCGTTGGGGCGTAGGTCCGAATCCTGATGGTCTATTCCTTGGTTCTCAAGGCTCTATGGGGATAATAACAAAGGCAGCAATCAAAATTGTTCCCCATCCACACTTCAAAACAATTGTTGCTTATGGTGGGGACAGCTGGGAAAACATCGTTGCGCCCGCCTGGGAAGTTGGTAAGCAAGAGATGGGTGTTGCTGAAAATACAGTGATGGTGCAAGGTGGCAATTGGCCTCTCGTGATGACACGATGGCCTAAGACTAATGTTCCTCGAGACTATGAATTCTACAAGAAAATTGGAATTGATGAGTATTGGATGAACAGTGAGGTTTGGGCTCATTCTCAGGAAGAGCTAGACTTTGCACTAAAGCGAATTGATGAAACTTACAAGGAATACGAAATCAAGAAGAGCACCAAATGTCCTCCCCAGACTTTACATCCAAAGCAAGTCGCTTCTCGACTTAAGAAACCAAACCTGATTGCAGTTCCGTACGGGCTCTATGAGGCTGGCTTTCTCTTCATTACATGGTATTGTCCATGGCTTGAGAGTGCGAAAATGATGGAAGAGTACTGTGCAGCGATGGAGAATCACGGATTCGCTCCCACTATGTGGGTTGCCTCTATTGACCACGCGAGACAGGCGATTGTGATGCCCATACTTTGTTTCGACTCTGATGAGAAAGGAGTCTTTGACAGAATCAGGGAATTCAATCTTGAAACTACCAAGAGCTTCTTGAAACAGGGTTGGATCAATTACAGACCTGATCCCTTCGTACATGCTCCTGAAACCTTCAGAAAGTCGAAGATGTACTACAAGATGCTGGTCAAGTTTAGGAAAGTTCTTGACCCGAATCTAATCCTGCATCCCGGACGGTTAGCCATTCCGTGGGCTTCTGTTACAGACCTACCGAACCCATTGGAGGAGTAGAAAATGAAAACATCTACACAACATACCAATTCAATGAGGAGTGATCGTCATGACTAGTCTTGAAGACCTTCGTAAAATTAATGCACGATGTATCCACTGCCGAGCTTGCCAATACGCGTATGCGAATGAACCTGATAAAGAGGGAGAGTCTGAGGAATTCACTGGAATGCTCTTATCCTGCCCCTCAGGGAACATATACGGCTGGGAAGGTTATTTCAACAGCGGTAGAATGTGGATTGCGCGAGCATTTCTGAACAATGAACTTGAGGCAAGCACAGAGATGCTTGAAGTCCTAGAAGCTTGCACGACTTGTGGGCTCTGCGCTGAGCAATGCCCAAATCTCATTGACACCGTAGACATCATCGAAGAGCTCAGGGCTGCCATTATCGATGCTGGTATTGAACCTCTCAGTAGACACAAGGTAATTGGCGACAGGGTCGAGAAAGAGGATTTGAGGAATCCCTATAATGATCCGAGGGAAGAGCGCACAGCTTGGTTTGATGGAATACGTGACAGGAAAGACGCAAAGGTGGCGTACTATGTGGGTTGCACTGGTGCTTACAGGCAACAACACATAGCCAAGCACACTGCGAGTATTCTCAACAAAGTTGGGATTGACTTCACTGTTTTATCAGACGAGGTGTGCTGTGGATCACCAATCTTGCGGACTGGTCAGAAGGACATTTTCAAGAAAGTAATGAGAGAGAACTTGGAGATGTTCAAAGGCTTCGACATGCTAGCATTCTCATGTGCAGGGTGTTACAGGACCTTCAGAGTAGACTATCCGAAGCAGAGCGGTGAACCATTGCCTTTCGACGTGAAGCACACCCCAGACATAATCCTTGACCTCATCCTAGATGGCAAGCTCAAAATAGAGAAGCCGTACAACAAGAAGGTCACATGGCACGATCCATGTCATACTATTCGGCACATAGGTCTGGCTATTGAGAAGGAGATCTTGGAGAAATCCGACAACTGGCTTCTTGACAGTAGAAAAGCCACTAAGGCTAAGGAGGCTTGGTACAACCGCCCGCGCGAAGTACTGGCGGCTATTCCAGGTCTTGAGCTTACTGAGATGTACAGGATTAAAGGCAACAGCTTCTGTTGCGGAGCTGGAGGCGGAGTGAAGACCCAGTTCGCCGAAATGGCCATGACAACCGCCCTTGAGCGAGTCAGAGAAGCTGCTTCGACAGGTGCCGAGGTCTTGTTGACCAGCTGCCCATTCTGCATAACAAATTTCATGGATGCAGTGAAGGCGCTCAAGAAGCAAGAGGAGGAAACCGGCGAGGACCTCTCTGCGGTTGGTTCGAAACTCGAAATTGTCGAATTACTGGAGCTTCTTGACCAGTTAATTGAGTAGAATACTGGATAGTGCCCCCGTCAGTTTGCGGGGCGCTATTCTCCTTTCTTTTTTTTGCAGAGTTCCAAAGTAGAATCATGCAAATATGGTTGTAAACAGCTGTCAAGAACTTGGCAGAAGACTTAGCCCTCTACCTTAAAATCAAAGATAGAAGTTGTTGAGTTGCTGGAAGTACTGGATGAACTTCTGTAAATATAGCAATAGACCCTACTTTATGCAGGGTCTATTCTTCTTTTTTGATAATAGTTCCAGAGTTATATTGACACTTGGGTATGTATTCGCAGATCTTATGGTGGGGACCAGTCTAGAGGTAGAAGTGCTTCAAGAGTCCTGATCAGCTCCTTTACACGTTTGCTGTCATTTCGACAATTTTCCCAGACTTGTTGTTCAAATGCTAGTTGGTCATCGTGCTTTATTCTGAATGTGAGTAACGGAGTGTCAGGGAGAGCCTTCTGTGTACAATTCTCTAAATCCCAGATTTTTCTCTTTCTTATGCCTTCTATAAAGACCAATATTTTCTCCTCAGAGATTTCAACCTCTCGTTTTTTTGCCACTTCATCCTCTTTCTCCCTATCCAGAGGAGTCTTTGTTGGAATCTTCCACTGGATGATTTTATCAGAGGTCAAGATGATTCTGAGTCGTGCTTGAAACTCCATATGTCCCGATTCATATTCAAACGAAAAGAATGATAATTCTTCCTTCTTCTTCAAGAGGTTTTTCAGATAGTTCTTCAACTCTTTCTTGGTATACGTCACATACTTCCTCCTTATCGTCTTTGGAGTATACTATGCTCTTTGAGACGTTAATCAAGATAAGGTATTTGGGAATAAGAAGGGATAATCATATTTCTTTTTCACACACTCTAAATCTAGTATTCGTAATCTGTGGTTGTTCTCCAATCAGTTTCGTCTACTTTAGGTGTCTTCTTACCTGGGAAATCTAAGCAGAGACCTCCGAGTAATAATAACACCATAGCGATATTGAGAACGAACTGATATGAACTCCAATCCACTATTTCATTGATGAACCCCGTAACTAATGGCTGTGAAAGAGTGAGATCTACTGAACAAATTTCTTCAAGAGGATTCCCTTCAAAATAGATTGTGCTATTCACCTGCACATTGTAGGTTCCAGGTTCTAATCCAATGTTACACTGGGCCGACGGTAAATAGTCTACAGGTGTATATATAATATCCAGAGATGCAGTATCTATTAGGCTATCATTTTGAAATACAAAAACTTCAACGTGTACAGAGTGATTTACTGATATGAATTTACTCACATACACCTTCAGATATCCAGAATACATATCCTGTTCTCGTAAAGTAAAAGTAGTTTCATACCCTGAGCTTGCACTAGTCCTTTTCGAATTCAGGCCCTGATATTCAGCCATAGGTGTTATACCCAGATTCGTGACTAAGATTATTGTGATCAAGAAACCGATTGCAGGCAAAAGGACAAACTTCCGTTGGAAGAAACCCAAAGTACCTGAATTATTCATATGTCTTGTAAAGAGACAATACATCAGAAGTACGATGGCAACAATGCCAGCATACTCAACAGTGATTACGAAGCTATCTAGTGCTACTCCCATTTTATCTCACTAGATATTCTCGTGAGTGAATATCAACTATTGGAATTGTAATGTCTGATTCTTTCACCCATCGAACTCGGAGATTCTTGGTTCAGCAGGGGCTTCCGGCATTTTTCTTCGTCTGAAGAAGTGATCGTATGCAATTCCAATAATTAGCACTGAAGCTATACCCACCATTGCAATGGAGGTTGGATTGATTATCGTGTTTGGAAGCTCGTATGTTAGCAATGAAGTTTTTGGGGATTGTAACAAATGTACAAGTCCATCGCCTGTGATAGCTATATGTGTGATGGAAGGTAAACTTGAAGACATCGAATCTGTTTTAAATATTGTATCTTGTGAAAGTAATTGACCTGTAGGTGCAACTCTAGTTAGTATTGTGCAGGGATGAATTCTGTCGTATCTCAATACTAGGTGCAGAAATCCACTGGGTCCAACTGCCATTCTATTAAGGTATGGATACTCTATCCATCCTGACCCATGATTCAAACCCAGAGATATAGTCCATGCAATATTGCCATTGGGATCCCACTTTGTCAATTCAGATACAAAACCGTGTTTCTGTGAAAATGTATAGAATCCTCCTTGTGGCTCTGCACAAAGTGCGATGTGTGAATGCTCTCGACTCCAAACTTGATTTCCATCTGCGTCATACTTCAGAACTTTGCCATCAATACCAATGAACAGATTATTTGCAACACATTCAAATCCATCCTGGACAAATAGGTTCCCTTCCATTGATGATACCGCATATTCAGAATACGACATCGCTAATACTGTTTTATTCCAAATACGATTTCCTTGGTTGTCAAATTTTAATATGCTAAATATAATCGGTTGATTACCTGCATTCCTATCTGACACTACAAACACGAGTAGATTTCCTGATGAGTCAAAATCTACAATGAATGGTATATCCGAATAATATAGGCTTGTTGTACTATTCCACAAGAAATTCCCTTGTGAATCAAGGCATAGAATGTATAAACTACTCATAGGATAATTGCCGAAAGCACTAAGCAATGCAATTCTATCATTTGAAGATACATAATTAATAAGACCGTAATAACCTGAACTTTGAGATTCCTGGAATATGGAATTATTCCTCAATATTTGATGGTTGGATGCTAAAGTCCAAAGACTAAATTCATTTCCATAATTAAGACTATCATAACGAAATTGATGAATTGTGTTATCACCTGCAGAATCAATTCCTATTATCTGTGAAGATTCATTTGAGGGGTAAGTGGTATTGTATTTTGGAGATAGTATTGGAGGTACACTACTTTCACCTTCCAGCATCACTTCAACTGACATATGGTCGATAGTGACAGTAACCGATCCACTATAATCTTCCCAGGGCGTAATATCTCCAATAGTTTCTTCAAATATGGATGCTGGAATCAATTCCAATAACAATGTAGTAGTTTGTGGAATTCCTTCCTTACCAAAGAACGCAATAGTTTCTGCTTCAGATGTAATGAATTCAATTTCTTCGCTAT
>JABCSP010000001.1 GCA_018238825.1 Candidatus Thorarchaeota archaeon
AGCCGTATAATTCCCAGGTATTTGTTTACCACTAGCAACAGCCATATTTTTAAGGGCAAACAAAATATCAACAGGTGCAACTTTCTGTGGACAACGTTCTTGGCATTCATAACATGTAAGACACAACCAAATTTCGTTTGAAGAAAGCACTTCTTCTCGCATCCCAAGAAGAATCATCCGAATGAGTTGATGTGGCTTGTACTTCCACATATTTGCAATAGGACAAGCTGCTGTACAAGTGGAACAAGCAAAACAAGCTGATAGCTCTTCGCCGTTTGGCATGCTCTTGATTTCTTCTCGAAACTTGGAATCAAGCTTCGACATATCGATTGCGTCAATCAGTGTAACTGGCGGACCAGTTGGTTCATCGATTTCAGTCATGGGATACACCACGGGTTGTTAACGAGAAACTCGCTGAGTTATGTGCGAAATTGAAGCCCATATTAAAAGTTTGTAAAGAAGGAATATTAACCGGAAACCTCTTTTTCAAATCCCTCACGATAAATCAAGAGAAGAATACCCGATAAACTAAGGAAAATCGTTACTTCATAAAGAATAATCCAAAGAATATCCATTGTATTTAGAGGATACATCAGACCACCTAACATGGCCAAAATCATACAAAAGGTTCCAATAATCAGATAGACGATTTTGTGAGGGGGCATAAGATGAAAGCGGGCGTACTGACTCTTAGGATTTTCTGTCAGATGACAAAGCTAATTCTATTACTTCTTCGATCCTTTTTCTGAGAGATTGATATGATTTTGTTGTTGTTTTGAGAACATCTATGTTTAGTTGAATCAGGTACCCCTTGAGGTCTTCTGTTTTTCCTTGTAGATTTGTCAGAGTAGGAGTTTCTCTAACCAACCGAAGTACTCCTGTCAAAGCAACTTGGAACTTTTCGTGAATCGCATCAATCTCTTTTTGTTGCTCATTCAAGAGTGTGAGCAGAGAGTCTAGTTCGTTTGCTATTTGTTCATTATTCATCTGCAATGACCCCATCTTCAGGTATAATGCGACTTGCGGTGCCATCACGTAACCATGTTCTTGCATTAGCTACTGGAATCTTAGCAACGGCCTCTTTCTCGAATGGACCATGTGTTTTTTCATCAAGTCCCATGAATGGTTCCTCAATTGGACGTAGGAATCGAACAATAATATAATCAATATCTTCATCTATTTCATCCAGAGTTTCATCGGACTTCTTTGTGGTTTTTCTCTTCTTGTCTTTAGATTTGGATTGCTGAGTTGCTCCTGAAAGAGCTTCTTTTACAAAATCGATATGACTATCAAGTGCACGTTGTGTTTCTTTGTAAAATTCTTCTTCAGCTAATGTCATATCACCAGTGGGTTTACGATTAGAGAATGCTGCTTTCAGTATCTTGTTTCTTCGATATTCTAATAGATCCTTCAACATGAATTCGATGTTTAGAGCTTGTTGTGACAATAAATCAGCTTGTAGAACATCATCGGCATTTGTTGAAGCTAGTTCAAGACGTACTTTGGAGAGATATGAAACCATTTTACTCAGACGAAGGTCTGCAAGATTTTGTAGTGCGTTATTTGATATTTCATCGTCCCATGCATTTTTGATATCATTATAGCTAATTTCACTCAAGCAAAGCGACTCCCTTACTTAGTACAAAGACCGCAGCAGCTATTGGCAGTTCCACAGACTCACCACTAGAAGGACCATACTTCTCGTCATTGATTACGAATGATGGGATATTAGGACCCTTATGAAATCTAACATTCAAAGTTCCTTCATTAAAAGCTATGGCATCATTGAATGGATTGAATGTATCTAAATCGTCCCTAGTCAGTTCAGTGACTAAAAACCCAGTCTTACCATTGATACTACCTATCAGACGAATGACTCTGTGAATATCATGAGTGACTGGTCTATCAATTTCACTTCCAAAGCGCTCTACAGCTTTCTCTGCTATCTCTTGCCACGATTTTATTCCAACACCTTTGACCTTACCACTCAACACAGGACGCGGTCTCTGGAGCATATTTATCGCAATAACTCTCTCGTCTTTAAGGAGTTTCACCCATTTCTCTCGACCTGGATATGTGTCAATATTATGAATAAACTCTACCATGGCATCAGCGACTTTGCCAGACCAGCCGGGAATATCACGAGAAGGAATTAGATTACCACCTCTCTGTGAAATGATAGCCTTGTTACCTCTAAATCCAGAACCCATTACGTAATGTACAATCTCTATACGCGCATTGGAATCTAATGTGTACACTTTAGGATCATGAACTCGAATGTGATATCCTCGGTGACCACTGTAGTTAAGCTGTATCTTATCGGAATCAAAACCTAAATCATCTGTTAAGAACTCATCATAGAGTTTCATCGTATGCTTTCGTGCCACACCAAGGCATTTGTTACAAATCCATTTTCTTGTACTGAAGCCGTATAACTTTCTGGAGGTTGTTGCTTTACAATCCGGACATGTTTTTGGTAAATCTCCACTTCCAATCTTACCACACTTTGGATTATCACAATACCAAGCATCACCACAAACTGGACAGATTTCTGGTGGTTTTCCTGTTCCTGTTTTACCACAGGTAGGATTCTTGCATCGCCAAGAATCATGGTCGTTTGCACATTTCAAATCTAGGTGATCAGCATCTATGTCAAAAACTAGTTCAGCCCCCATCCATTCTTTTTCATGCATTTTTATTGCAGTTGGAAATCCATAGAATGCAGCTGAATGGTATACACTGTGAGGCGCAATTTTAACCAGATTTCGTAGTAGATCATCTCTAGATTTGTAACCTTCATGACGAATCCAATTAGTTACACTGACTGCCTTGGAATCACAGTTTGGACACTTTGTTACAGGCTGAAAGGATTTTCCTGATTTACCGCAACCTGTTCGAACTTCATTTCCTGATTCATCACGACCAATCTGTTCACGGCAACGCCAGTTATATTCCCATGCTTGAATTGCAAATTCGCGTGTATGAATTTGGTCTGGAACATCGACAGACTTTGGGTTTTCAGAGTAGTACTCGTGAAATAGAAGTCGTAGCTTCATAGTTGTCGTTGTCTTTTCCTGATTTTGCGCTGACATCGATTTGAACTCCACCACTCAATTACGACAGGAATAGATTCAATCTTACTTGGTCTATCTACGTTCGACACGTGGTGCTAAGATGAAACTGATGGCTCCAGCCTCAGCAATTGGGAATTCCAACATCATTGGCTTGCTTCCAGTGAATTGAAGGATAATACTATCACTAGCAATCGCTTTTGATATCTCAGCGAGATAGTTAAGCGCGTACATAGCAGTAGATGGACCAGCACCAACCTTCAGCTGGAAAAGAGCTGGATCTTCACCCTCGGTGGTCAAAGTAATCTTCGCTTCACCAGTATCGCCTTCACCTGTAAAGGTAAGTAGATTCTTTTCAGCACTTATCTTTACATGACTAGAAACAACACCAACATCTTTGATTGCTTGTTTGAATGCGTCTGCATACATCTCAGCCTTCACACCAAACTCCATTCCCGGCTTATTCGTTTGACTATCAGGAGGTGTAAGAAGCTGAAGTTTGAACTGTCGTTCTGCCTGACCAATCATCTTAATCTCAAGTCGATTATCAGAATCATCAAGGTTGAACTCTAGATGTTCATCCCCACCCATCCGTTTGCTAACTCGGACAAGCTCATCAATTCCAAGGCAAACGTCATACTCACCCTTGCAGGTAAATTCTTGAAAAATTGTAGATGGAAGATTGAGGTCGACCATAGCAGCCTTGGATGAATCAAGCTGTCTCAATGTCATTCCGGATTCAGATACTTTGAGGTGTGCCTCAGTCAATAATGTAGCTAAAGCATCCACTATCTGTTTCCAGGTCTTCGTGCTGTCTAGGGTAGCGTGGAACATTATTCAGTTATCTCCAATATCATTGTTAGGGTCTTTGGTCAAGCAGGTTTGAACATATTTTGACATGCGGTATGCCATTTAAAATGTACTTCTCGGTAAATGCATGTATCAATTTGTATTGAATTTTGGCTCCATCATCTTCTCTCTACACGGGGAGCAAGAAGATAACGAATCTCACCGCTCTCTCCAATTGTAAACTCAAGCATAATTGGTTTATGTGCTGCCATATGAAGTGTCAATGTATCACCAGATATAGCCTTAGCAATCTCTATCAGATAACTAAGTGCATACATTGATGTCGCATCACTCGTGGAGCTGAGATGAAAGAGAGATGAGTCATCACTACCAAGTTTCAAAACAACTTCTGCTTCTCCTGTATCACCAGCACCTGCAAAGGTTAGTGTATTCGAGGTAGCCGTGACTTTCAAATGATTTGAAACCACTCCAATATCTTTCACTGCGTGTTTAAAGGCATCAGAAAGCATCTCAGCGCGATTTTCAAAAGAGGGGGATATTTTCTGAGTCCGCTCGTCAGGAGGGGTCAGTAATTGGAGTTTGAATGTTCTCTCAGCATGACCAATCATTTTGATTTCGAATCGTTTCTCAGATTCATCAAGATTGAATACTAATCTATCATCTCCCGCCATTCGTTTACTCACTTTGACTACTTCAGCTATGCCTAAGCAAATTTCATGTTCTTCAGTACAATTGTATTCCTGAAAAACACTTCTTGGTAATGTCATGTCGACCATAGCGGCTCGGGAAGAGTCATACTGAGTTAACGTGATTCCACTCGATGACACCACCAAGTGAATTTCTGTAAGTAAAGTGGCTAGAGAATCTACAATCTGTTTCCAAGTTTTTGTACTATCAAGTGTAGCGTAAAACAATATTATTCACCCACTCATCGTTTTTAGAACTTTATCTTCCATCTCTAAGATTTCTTTGTACTGTTCAATATTGAGAGTATCAATAGGGTGCACAATGGTTGCATTCAACCTTGCTTCCTTCTTTTTCTTTACAGTCTTGGTGGTTACGTCCCCAATAATGAGGTACTTCTTCTTTAGTTCAAGAGTCCCTTCAACGCTTACCCAAATACTTCCAGCTTTGTCAACTTCTGAATCATATAGATCTTGAATAAGAGCTGCACCTGGGCTTGAATCCACTACTATTCCTAAAACTCGAACTGGTCCATCAATCGAAGGGGAAATATTGCGAATAGTAGTAAGTTTTGATGCTTTCTTTCTAGGGATCTTCTTTTCTTCGGTCAAATCACATTCGCCTGTCTATTATTATCAGAGATAGGAGATTTTAGTCATCTCTATTTTTATCATCTAGTGGTGCTATAAATGTGTCACTTACATTTCGGTTGAAACTAGCCACCATAGTTGCGCCAAGTGTGTTTACACTTTGTGCATCTATAAAACTCAGTTGCTCCTTCATCACCACGTCTCGTCTGTACTGTCCAATAGTAAGCATCATTATTGTTACATTTAGGACAACTAGCTCTAGTGATTGGCATTGGAATGGAATCATCCTCAACTACAATGATTTTATCACGAGGTCCTTTCTCGATATTTTGAGTAACTCTTAGTCTTCCTTCGATTTCTTTGGTGTGCTCACAACTACGGCATTTCAAGACTCTTTTACCGTCATCCTGTGTAAAAGCAACCATCATTATACCACATTTTTCACAGAATTCCATAGGGACTGTTCTCCACTTCTGCGTCGCAGTGCTTTGTTGTCAATTAAGCGTTTTGACTTGTCACATTAAATGAAAATTACGGCAGATGCTCAATATTACTTTCTAGAAACTTTTGAAATGATACAGCTGCAATCTCACCCTCTTTCTTTCGACTGGTTGTGTTGTCGATTTCAAGTGACTCTGAGAGAGAATTTACCATATCAGAAATAGTGATTTTCTCGGTCATCCACAAGTATGCCATAATTGCTTCGTAAGCATCACCAGCTCTTCCTGCGTCAGTTCTACGGTTCATATGGCGATATACAGATGTTGCACGTATTGCACGGGCAAGCACACTATCACGTACTTTTTCGCCTGTTGGATAACCAAGAACTAAAGATTTAGCTAGAGAGTAGGAAAAATTGACAAGACCGTCACCCACCTTTGCTAGACCTTTGTCATGCATGATGCTTTCGACATTCGTGTGTTCAACAAAGCTTTCCCACATATGGGATCACCAAAGAATCAGTCTATTCTTAGTCTACACTGTGATCAGAAACAGCTTGCTTGAACCTTTTTCTGAACTCTTCAGTGCGTGCAAGCATTTTCTCAAGTGATTCTCGTAGCACAACATTGGATTGGCGCCTCTTTGTTCGTAATGTAACAACAGGGCTTGCAAGTAGTGGATGAGCAATATTGTATCCTGCAAACTCTACAGATGGTTCTTCAAGGAGTGTCTTACGTAGAAGATTCGGAAAAGAATGTCCTTCTCCACCAATCTCAAATTTCATTTCAAATTTTGTATTTTCTATTGTTCTTGGTTTCAATTACGACGCCTCCTATCGTTCTGTCGTCCACGACCCCTATCAGATCGCCTATCATCATAGCGTCGGTCTCCGCCTCTACTACGATTGTCATATCGTCCGCCGCCTCTACGATCATATCTATCGTCCCTGTCATAGGACCTACGACGTGGAGCAAGATCGGGTCTTGCTTCAAGACCAAAGAGTTGTCCATAATCGTTGGCTACTTCTCGAGTTTCTCGATTTTCGCATCTGAGACAGAACATATTATTATTCGAGGTTAATGTAAGAGGATTTCCACATCTAGAACATTTCGCCAGAATCACACCTAATTCAGGACCCACAACACTAAGCACAGTAGGAATTTCATGAGTGTTGATAGCTGTGGCTCGGACAATGTCAGTTGTCCGCATCACATCATGCATGCTCTTGACGAAACGCCGGGTCACGTTGCTGATATGTATTTCACCAACTAGACCACTATGGAAGTCTTCACCGTTCCTTCTAACTATAGAGATTTCAGCACGCTGTTCGTAAGCATTACCTACCTCTCCTATTAGAATATCACCGCTGACTGGAAGTGCGATCTTCATCTTGCCATCTGGAGTCAGAACCTTGATACTTCGTTCTTTGAGGTCCATTGAAACTGCACCAGGTGCTGCGGCATATACAATCCCATCTTTCTCGTAGGTGCCATAACTTGGTGATAGTTCTTCGATAACGCATAACTGCTCACCGGGTACCACAATGTCACCGCTCTTAACGTCAGCCATTCTGTTCACACTCTTTTGAACATATTCGATAAAGGTCTACATCGACCATATGTACTTGTTTTCTATGGAAATCGAACAATTTACCGATTGGAAATTGGAATGTTTCGATTTGTGTCACCCTTGCGCCAAGATTCTCGACTTCCTTTTCCAGAAAGATCCTGTTCTTGTCACCCGAAAGGTGAATACTATAGGTCACATCTGCAATCGAGATTGCCTTTCTGAGGAATCTCAGGTCAGCACCTCTCTTCTTCACTCCGAACGGGGGATTACTGACCACAGTGTCGACAAGACAATGTAGCTGTAAAGAGGATACATCCCCTAATACCCAGTCTACAGTGCCTTCTGTTCCGAGCAATCGTGAATTCATTTGTGACACCTTTAAGGCTTTGCTTTGCACATCAATTCCAATCACCCTCTGAGCACCTAAGAGTGCAGCACCTAGAGCAAATATACCATCACCACATCCAAGATCTATCACAGTCTTGTCTATGATATCACTATGCTCCATTTGTGCAGCAAAAAGAATTGCAGAAGCTATTCTCGAGGGAGTAGGATATTGTTCAAGAGAGACCTCATACTCACCAGATCGTTCGATTGATTCCAGTGTTATCTCTAAATCTCTAAGACGCAACTAGTACTCACCATTGACCATTATATCAAAGAATAGAATTCTCTGATTGATGAATGATACTATTGATACATTATTGAACTAATGATAGTGCTGGTAATACGTAAGCTTATCAGGTCTACATGTTCCATAGGCTCCACAAGAAGTCCAGTGGAACTACCCTTGACTTCTAATGGAGTGTATATTGATGGAAAAGCCTCTCGATAAACTGTTTGACAAGTTCTTGCAGGGTCAAGGAATATTCAAAGATAGAGACGCACTGAGACCTACTTATGTCCCGGAGGATCTTCCTTATCGAGATGATCAGATGGGGAGGATAGGGTCGATTCTTGGACCCGCCTTGCGTGGGGCACCACCTTCGAACATACTCTGTTACGGAAAGACTGGAACAGGAAAGACTGTTGTTTCAAGATATGTGCTTGATTTACTAGTTGATAAGGCTAAACAGAGCAATGTAAATGCGCCCCTTACAGCGCATGTCAATTGCCGTATTGTGGGAACAAATTATCGGGTTCTCAAGACTCTTTGTGATGCCATTGGTGCTACAATGTCTGATGGGTCGGATGTTCCTTTTACTGGACTCCCAACTGATGAAATCAGATCTATCTTCAAAAAACGGCTTGAGTCAGAAACAAAGATTATGGTTGTAGTATTGGACGAAGTTGATAGTCTTGTAAAACGTGATGTAAATCAAGGTAATGATATCCTCTATGGTCTAACAAGAATGAATAGCGAGCTGGCAAAAAGTCGAATATCAATCATCGGAATTAGTAATGATCTTACGTTCAAAGACATGTTGGATCCAAGAGTCTTATCTACTCTTGGAGAAGAAGAGGTCATCTTTGCTCCGTACAACGCCGTTGAACTAAAGGGAATACTACAACAACGTGTAGAGATTGCCTTCAATCCAGGCGTGATTGGAGATGAAGGAGTTATCAATCTCGTTGGAGCTTTGGCTGCGCAAGAACATGGGGATGCTCGACGTGCATTAGATTTGTTGAGAACTGCTGGAGAACTGGCAGAAAGACGGGGAGATGAAAAAGTAGTTCAGGATCATGTTCGAGATGCTCAGAAAGTAATCGAACGAGATGCTATCACTATAACTGTGAAAACTTTGCCAATGCAGTCAAAGGCGGTCCTGTTTGCTGTTTATGTGTTAGCGAACAAGGGACAAAGTGACATATTTACAGGCGAGTGCTTCAATGTATATTCAGAGATTGCAAAAGCACTTTCTCTGGATACTCTCACACAGAGACGTGTTTCAGACCTGATATCAGAATTGGACATGCTTGGTTTGATTAATACAACTGTAATCTCGAAGGGACGTTATGGTCGCACAAAGAAAATCAAAATGGCGGTCAGTAAAAAGCAGATAGGCGCAATCCTAGATGATGATTCCAGACTTAACAAAGTTGCAAAAGATATCATGAGTTAGTTCTGTTGTGATAAATCGTAGAAGAACTTGAGTTCTGGAGAACCTGTTCTAAGGTTCAAGAATGTGACAATTCCAGGTGTTGGGACTATACCCTGCTTACGCATGAAATCAGTCTGTGATTGAAATGTCCCTGAATTGATTATCTGTACTCCACGATAATTATCCACTGCATTATGATGAGCATGACCAAAATGAACAACATCTGGTGGAGTATCAATCACCATCCAGTCACGGTGTAATGGCGCTAATTCCGTCTTTCCACCATAAATTGGAGCAAGATGACGTTTCTTCAATAGTTCTTTCATGGGCATCGCAGGTTTGGTGTAGGAAGCACCAGGAAGCATGGTTACAAGATCATCTAGACTGTCTCCATGTGTTATTAGGACATTCACACCCTCAACAATCACCTGACTGGGGTCTCCAAGCATAATGACGTTATCCAATTCATAGAGAGGTTCTGCAAAAGTTCTCTGAATAGGTGGTTTGGGGAGAGCCTGGCGAGCTGCATCGTGATTTCCAGGGATACAGAATACTTTCACTCGTTTTGGGAGTTTTCGTAACTTGCTTGCAATCAATGCATATTGATCATACAGACTTGTCACTTCTAGGTGGTATCTTTGACCAGGGTACACACTGATACCATCAACCAAATCTCCAGCAATAAAGAGATATTTTGTGTTTTCGACCATAGTTTTGTCAGAATTATCAACATCCTTTCCGTTTAACCACGCAATAAACTGGTCAAGTTCATCACCAAGAAATTCCTGACTTCCACAGTGTAAATCAGAGATGAAAGCAGCATAGATATCTCTCTTTGCACGTCCAATTTGGCGTGCTGTAGGAATATCAGGAAACAATACATCATCTGCAATCATTCTACCATCATTATCAACATAACCTGATATGCAAACAACCTCATCCAATAACAATGAGTTAGCTTTTTCTGAAAGGTTTTGACCCTTGAGTCCACTTAGTTTAGAAGGAATGACACAGATAATCGATTCATTTGCAACTTTGGATGAATTTCTACTATCTGTAGGATCCTCTTTTTGATACTCCTCAAGATCGATTATTACATTCTGAGCCCTTGAAATATTCTTATCCCGGATTATTCCTAAAACCATTTGACTTGGTGGACGTCTACGCCGTGCACCATCACTATTCATTGTTCCAGAACGTTTTGTAGGACTTTTCCTGAGTTTTGCAACACTTGGAGAAACTGCATTTTGTGTATCAATCCGCGCCATGTAGATTTTCTTTATTCTATCAAAACGATCTCTGAACATTTTTAGAAAATCATCTATAGTTCCCTCAGATCCAACTGCTTCATTATCTGGGTTTTTGTCTATTCTGAATTGCCAGTCAGATGCAATAGTAACAGGTTCAGAAGTAGGTGGAGGTTCCGGATAGTCATCGTGAACCTCAGTGGGAAGTTCTATGGATTGTGAAAATGTGTCGTGTCCTTTGATGAGCGATTTAATATATTCCTTTGATAGAATAGATGGACTCTCAGCTGGACTCTTGACCAATATAACGGATTCAACAGTTTTCAAAGGAAACTCCAAGTTTATTATGAATTCTAATGCATCAGGTGTGATTTGGAATCCGGACTCTATCAACAGAGCCAATATGTTGCGACGTATTGTAGATGTCAATTGGTCATCAGTTGAAGAGAGTTGGGTTCTTGTTTTAAATATCTGCCATTATTGTAACGTGCGGGAAGTGTAATAAGCGCGCCTTTCACAAGCATCTTGTTTCCTGCTATCTCCAAGAGGTGATACTATGGTAAACATCAGAACACTGCAACAAACAGGCGGAAAAAGTGGTAGCTCATTTCTCATTATTTTGCCAAAGGACTGGGTTGTGAGACAAAAGCTTAGCAAGGGTGACCCTGTCGTAGTAGCAGAACGTGAAGATGGTTGTCTGATAATAGACCCACGTCTTCCAAAAGCTGGAGAAACACGTTCTACCACTGCAGAATTGGAGTATAACCTAAGATGGGAGATTACAAGTAGGTATCTTCTTGGTTATGATGAGATTCGTATTGTTAGCAAGGAACCAATAACTAATGTTCAAAGAGACGAACTGAAACAAGTTATCAAACGATTTGTTGCACTAGAGATAACAGAAGAAGATGACCACCAGATTATTCTTAGATGTCTTGTAGACCCTGCGACCCTTCCTGTAAGTACAGTAATGAGAAGGATGAATCAAATTGCATCTCGGATGATAATCGATTCATTGAATGTCTATATTGAAGGATCTCAAGAGGGGGCTGAAGAGGTCATACAACGTGATGAGGATGTAGACAGACTGTTCTTTTTGATAGTTAGAGAACTCAGGTCTGCTGTTCAATATCCAAGAATGAGTGAAGTGATGAAAATCACTCCTGTAGAGGCCCTTGATTACAGGTTGGCTGCACAGTATATTGAAAGAATCGCAGACTTAGCAGTTGATATTGCACAGAGAGTTGCTGAGCCCCTTGACAAGAAACTAGTAAAAAAATTACAACTCATTGGAGATACAGTGAAAGAGATGTTATCTGATTCTGTGAACAACCTCTTCAAATTTAATTCTAAAAGAGTTACTAAGGTAATTGAAGCTGAGAGATGGTTAATTCAAGAAACTGCAAAACTAAGACAGGATATCTTAACATCACTAAATGGACAACCACAAACTCAACTTTATGTTGTAGATAGTTTATTGAGAATGGGAGAGGCGGCCAAGGATATCACTGACCTTGCGTTACCTCACAAATAGGGGAAAATCAATTTGACTGACAAACTCTTTGGTACATCTGGAATTCGTGGTTCGATTGTTGAGAAATCGACAACTGACCTGGCATTAAATCTAGGTAGAGCGCTGGGTACTTTTTTGGAAGGAAAAGGCACTGTAGGAGTAGGTACTGATGCAAGAACCTCGAAGGATATGCTAAGAAATAGTCTTGTTGCAGGATTACTCTCAACAGGTGTTGATGTTGTAGACTTGGGAATCGCGCCAATGCCAACTGTGGCATATCATAGTCAAATCGAAGGAATTTCTGCATCTGTTGTAGTAACAGCAAGTCATAATCCATCTGCAGATAATGGCTTCAAATTCTTCAATAATGGGAGAGAATTTGTCAGGAAAGAAGAGGTATTCCTAGAAACTTGTATCTCAAAAGGGCAATATCTCACCGCAAAATGGGATGAATGTGGCGAGATTCGATTTCTTGATATTAAAGAACAATATCTAACACATGTCAAGGATTTCTTGTCTAGTAGAGGTAAACAAAGCGTTGGCACTAAAGTCCTAGTGGATTTAGCAAATGGTGCCGCAACGGAATATACTCCGCATCTGCTTTTGGAGATGGGTTTCTCAGTTACTACAATGAATTCGCATCAAGATGGACATTTTCCAGGAAGACCTGCCGAGCCATCACCCAGAAACCTTGGAGATGCTATGAAAATGGCTGCGAACTCTGATTTTGCTGTAACAGTTTGCCATGACGGAGATGGTGACCGACTTGCAGTAATCGATGAACAAGGTGAATTCATAGATCAGAATCGTGTCATTGCACTCTTTGCCAGAGATGAGGTCAAGAGAAATGGTGGAGGAATTGTAGTAGCTTCTATTGATACATCAAGTGTCATTGATGAACTTGTTATTGCAGAAGGAGGAACTGTAACCCGAATGCCTTTGGGCTCTCTTCAAGAGTTTCTTACCACGGATAAAGGAAAGGATGTTGTCTTTGCTTCAGAACCATGGAAACCAATCTTTACCAAAATGGGTGCATGGATGGACGGAATCGCTGGAGCTGCACGTTTTGTACAATTGGTAGACGAGCTGGGTAATGGAAGCTGTACAAAATTAATGAAAACTATTCCAAAATATCCAATATTAAGAGATTTCGTACCATGTCCTGATAAAATCAAGCCGAAATTCTTGCCTAAGGTGAAAGAGTTACTGGTGCCGAAGATGAGTGGAGTAGACCAGATTCTGGAAGTTGACGGTATTCGGATAGAATGTACAGATGGATCGTACGTTCTGGTTAGAGTTTCAGGGACCGAACCCAAGGCTAGAGTATATGTTGGTGCAAAAGAACAAGCTACAGTCGACAAATTAGCTACACTTGCCAAGGATGTTATGGCGCAAGTCCTTGAAGAGCTCCAGTAAGTGTTAAATTACAAACATGTTGAAAGTTGGAGTAGAACTGCTCATTTGCCGGGGTCTCCTAGTGGCTATGGAGGCGGTCTCGAAAACCGTTGTGTACGCACGCGAGAGTTCAAAGGAAATCCACATTTCGTGGATTCGAACAAGTCTCTTCCCCGGCGCCATTTTCTTTTGTTCAGTCATATTCCTAAAATGTGAAGATAGAATATCCATCCTCTACGAACTTCAACAAGTCACTGTGACCGCTCAATTCTCCTTTTATTGGAACACCAAGCTTCTGAGCTGCCTCAGTAGCTGAAAATGCTGTAGTACAGGCCTTGCATGCATGATCTATAATTCCAAGTTCCATAGCCTTTCCAAAGAGCGGGAGCTTGATTGAACCATCAGCAATCCCAATCAGTAGTTTGGGAGATGCGCACTCGAGAACTGTAGTGACTTCATGACCTTTCTCATGGAAGTTGACTGCATTCAGAAGTAGATGATATAGTTGCATCTTGTTATCGTCGGTTGCTAAGAATACGTACTTCATTATAATTCACAAGAGATTAGGGAATAAAGATGATAATGAGCGTTACTACAGAATGAGAATGGTGCGGAGGGCGAGATTTGAACTCGCGAACTCCTACGAGACAGGGACCTAAACCCTGCGCCTTTAACCAAGCTGGGCAACCTCCGCATCTTGGAGATTTGGGGAGAAAGGACTCATTTTAACCGTTTTGTATCGACTAAGTCTTCATTCGTCTACGGTTTCCCAAGTGTTACTACAACGTGGACAACGCCACTTTTTTCGATATTTTCCGCTCCCGACCATCTCTTTCTTAACAAGAGCGACTTCAGTGAATCCACAACGGGAACAGACAGCATTTTCTTCTTCCATAGCATTCAACTCAATCTGGAGGAGGAATGTAAGTCATATCTAGTTTTCTTGAGTGTCCTATAAGGACATAAAGCGAGTCATGTCACAATGTTTTTATTCGGCTCGTTGGATGTCCGCGCGGTTCCTGTGGCCCGACCATGGACCATTTCGTGATTCTCTGGACTCTTAGTGTGTCCAGTGCGAGTGTGATATTCAAATGTCCTCAAGAAGTAGACAATCAGCAGCAAGAACCCGGGATAAATGGCGAGAGAAAGTCTGGTATCAGATTCTCGCACCGGAATATTTCGATAACAAGGAGATAGGTACAACTCCAGCAGGAAATGCAGATTTGTTGCTTGGACGAACTGTTCAACCTACATTATATGATCTGACTGGAGATTTCGAGAAAATCCACGTCAAATTGAGATTCAAGATACTTGAGGTCGCTGGTCAACAGGCAAAAACTACATTCTACGGGCATGAATGGAGTTCTGATTATCTTCGAGGACTCGTGAAAAGAGGTACATCCAGAATTGATTGGATTGGACCAATTCTAACAAAAGACGATTATCTGATGCGAATTTCAGTCATTGTTTTCACCATCACTCGTGCAAAAAGTAGCCATGAGCATGCAGTTAGAAAAGCTGTGGAGAAAGTGATTAGGACTCATGCAAAGAAACATGTTTTTGACGATCTAGTTCAAAAAGTAATTCTTGGAGAACTAGCTACCGATGTCTTTGAAGCTGTCAGAAAGATAATTCCAGTACGTGAATGTGAGATTCGAAAGAGTAAGGTGCTCAAGGGACCTGAAGAGGTCAAGACAAGGAGAGCACGACTCAGAAGAGGCACTGCAGCTGCAAAAGAAACAACAGAATAATCTGCTGTACAATTATGGGGTGATATTCACCCCTTCACATTTTCGAGTCCATGTAGAGATTGTAAGAGTAAGACCATAAGGTTAGCAAGCTTGGTCAATGCTTCAATATCGGATTCAGATTCTACAAGTTCATTCAGCGCGTTCAATTTGGCAATCAGGGTTGTTCTAAGTTCAGGAATCAATGTTCGAACAGCCTGTGTTTCGACTTCTTCATCTGAATCTGCATAAACTACACGTCGATCACATCGTACACAATAAATGTCATCACTCACCTTGAACAGAGGAGAACCACACTGAGGACATGCATCTGCAAGCATTGTTGCTCCACGGCGGAGAAGCTCAGCCATCTTTTTGACCGAAGTATCATCTTTGTTATCCATTGCAAGCACTAAGATATTTTGTAGTGTTTACGATATAAGAGATGTTCGAACACATATCACCGTGCAAAATTAATGCGCCATTATGAAAACGTTGATATGGTAATTATTAGTGATTGTCCTTGTTGATTCGCACTCCATTCGTGCGACAAGACTATTTCAGAGGTGAGTCCATTGGACCCCGAAACTCAGAAGAACATCGATCAATCTAAACATCTTCTTAAACAGATATCCGAGGATTCCTCAGTTCCTAGGAACATCCGGCGCGCAGCCAATGAGGCTATTGCAGTCCTTGAAAACGAAACAGACTCTCCTGCCGTGAGAGCGCAGAACGCAATATCCATTCTGGATGAACCAAGTCAAGACCCAAATTGTCCTAATCATGCCAGGACCAAGATTTGGCACGTATCCAGCCTATTGGAGCCAATTCGTGATTAGGCCAATTGAGGCCTCATCTATGAAGCGCAAAGTCAGCACCGCATATGGTAAAGGACTGGCACCGTTCATTGATAGTTGTACAAACTTTGACACCAGAGTGATGTACGCCCAGAAACGGCACTGGGCACGACTCTGCGAGGTCAAGAGCTGTGTCTGGTCAACCTCACACCTTGGTTCCAGTTCCGGGTATTTAAGCACCTATCCAACTTTGTCCAAGTTTACGGCAGCTGTTAATCTCCCAATGACAGGGTCAGTGTTTACTTATGATTAAGGCGAGGATAAGGGGAATCTATTCACAATCATTGACGCAGATAATGCTGCAGAACCATTTTGAAATGGTTCAACCCACCCCAGAAGTGGCAAGAAGGTTTGGGCTACCTTATAGCAGTGATATTCCTGATGTCGACATCTGGGATAGAAGTGATTTGCAGGGTATTGTAGCTATTGCATACGAATCCATTTTGCATAAACTTACAGATGTTCTTCGAAGACGTATAGGTGGTGTAATCACTAGAACGCCAAGGGTGGCCAAGAGCTCTATCTATAGAGGTATTATACAAGGTAGAGATGAAAGAACTGGACAGACAAGAGTTAATCTCGGATTTATATCGGGTCTCATACCCGATAGAGGACTTCAACGAGGACAACATATGATGGTCCAAATTCGAGCTCATGATTATGGTCGTAAGGCGCCCGTTTTATCCTCAAGCATTACAATACCAGGTCGTGCAGCAGTACTTTTACCGGAACCAGTTGTAAGACTTAGCACTAAAATCAAAGATCAGGATGCAAGACGTAATCTTACAAATCTTGGTAGAAAGATACGTGAACATACTGATGATTGGGGTATCTTATGGAGAACTTCCGCAGAGAATCTTACAGATAAGGAACTCCAAGATGAAGTCGATGATTTATTAGATACTACTCAGAGAATCTATAACAAATACGATGATTTGGAATCTACAGGAATTCTGTTTGAAGGAACTAGTAATGCAGATATCGAGTTTCCTGCTGAAGTGAAAGAGGCACTTGATAAAACCCGTGCTAAGATTAAACCCACGATAAAACGTCATCACTTCTACAAGAGTGCAGGATACACATCACTAGTTGATCTTGCAGAGATGGTTATTGAAGACCGTCCCGAGGAACGAAAATACATCACTTCCAAGCTAGATAAAATAGTATCAAGGGATATTCCACGAGTAGATGATCCTGTTAATATTGAACATGTAAAATTAGATGGCCGGAATATTGTACTAGCACGTGGTAGAGTGAGTGAAACCACAGTGAACGGATTTGTGATAAGAAGACAATTCAGACATACAAGTAGAAAACTCAAACTTGTGAAAGAACATTCAGATGATGTGGATGTAGTAGGAGATGAGGGGGATTATGCTATGACTCACGTGATACCTGGAACTCTCACTCTCTTCACAAATTATTATTCTAGAACTGGAGAAATTAAAGGTACTTACGCTAATATCAATACAGGTGTAGAAGTGTATCCAAGTAACGGAACCAGTCCGGGTAAGATTCGTTATGTGGATCTTGAGATTGATGTTGTAAAAGCACCTGTTGACCAACCACCGAGAATAATTGACCAACACCTACTCAAACGTGCGGTGCAGCGAGGCTTCATTACAGAAGAGATGGCTGAACAATCTAGAGAACTAGCTGACACAGTATCAAAACAGATGATAGAAGGAATAGACCCGATTAGTGAATGACATAGCAATTCATTCTGTATTACTAATCGATTTTGATGTTCTTAGAGATAGATCAATTGCACTCATGATATCTTCAAGTGTTGCTCCAAGACTGCTAATACTTCTCTCACACTGTATTGTGATTAACAATTTTGTTCCTTCTACAGAACAAGTGATTGTTAGGCCTCTTGGAAGGGGTGTATTATCTGGAGTGATAGCTTCTAGAGTATGTTTTGCTACATCAGATGACTGAAAATCAAGTTTGATTGTTGCAATCATTTTTTACCAGCGCCAATATTCAGTTGAACAATTTTCTGCAGTGCAATATCTTTCTCTTCGTCGTTCCCGATGATTGTGATTGATTTTGGTGATGATGATATTATTTTTGTATCAATAGAAAAGATTTCGTGAAGAACCATTTTGGTATTCAACTTAGATGATGGCCAAACAATTGTGAGTACCTCACCATTATCTAATGCTACAGGACGGACTGAATCTACAATTCCAGATTCTAGTGCAATACGTCCAACATCAGGAAGAATTTCAGTCTTGGAACCAGTTAATTTTACTGTTGTCGTAGTAGTTGTGGAGTCACCTTGCAGATTTGATTCAAGATGATGAATTGTTGATATTACATCCTTATGATGATTCATATGACTGTCAATCAGAACTCGTAATGCCCTCCCACGGTCTCCAAGTAACACACTAACCAATGCCCCTAACTCATTTCGAGTCCATGCGGTTGCACCTATTGTTTCAATTCCCGAAACAAATCGTATCGGACTAGTATCACGTTCCCGAGTGATGATATAGTCCGTACCGAGCAATTGGGAAATTTTACTTGGATCCAGTCGCGTGATTAATACGGATGTTAACCGTTGTGCCTCAGAGGAGTTTAGATTGCTCAGTGGAGTTCTGAGCTTTTGGATGGGTATCTCAGCCTCGTTTAATATCGCATCACACGCTTTTTGATTTCCACTTATTGTAGCCAAGTAAGGATGTGTACTGTAAAGGAGAGCTTCATCAAGTGGAAGCATAGTTACTCCAAAGAGCTTGAATCCCTTTCGTTCTTCGATTAATCCATTATTCTTAGCAAGTTTAATGATTTCTTTATTTGCTCCCCTCTTTGGTTCATTCATACCATTATGGAACAATGAACCTGCAGCTGCTAGTTGAAGATTGTAGTCATTCGTACCTTTCAAAGATTTTACGAAAACATACCCTGCTGCTGCCACAGTGGAATCAGTTCCAAGCGTGAATGAATTTACCTGTTCGGACTCAGAGGTCCCACCAATAATTAGAGGATAGCCTTTACCTTTCTTGATTTTCTTTTTTCCAAGAATATCAATCCCAACTAGGATAATTGCAGATGAACTGTATTTTTCCCTCAATGTGTTAATTGTATCAATAGTCACCACAGGTTGTTGAAATGAGATATGGAAAAGAGATTCCAATCTAGAAATAGTCTGGGAAATAATTGTGCTTGTTATTGCAGCTTCAGGATATGGAGAGGTCACTAGTATGTTTTGATTACTTATCTGGAAATTGATATTCGTACAAACCTTCTCTAAAACCTTCAGAGATGGTGGTTTCTTTGCTGTCATGCTCATCTCAAAGGAGTAGAGATATGTTGGTAATGATAAAACTATCTTAAGAGAATAGCAGCTTGATCAGGACTGTACTTCCAATCTACAGGAAGAACTCGAGTCCTCCGATAATACTTTGAAAGTCTGTGAATTTTACTTTCAACAAGCTGAAGCCCGCGTTTTGTTACAAAATCCTTCTTGTTATCTTCAAGGTGTCTTCGCATAATTTGAGCTCTTGAGATCATGTTTCTAAGGTCTTCTGGAACATTTCGCGTTAGACTATTTTCAAGAAGAATCTCCCTTATTTTCTTACCAGCCAATACTTTCACAAGTGGAACACCATATTGGTCTCGGAGAATCATACCAATCATAGAGGGAGTGTTTCCGGTCTTTGCAAGCTCAATCACCTTTTCCTCTACCCACTTAGCGTCCTTTTCTTTGTCTATCCATTCAGGCACGCGTAGGGTTGAAGGGCGATTGCTGCCAGACTGGCCCTTGCGTCGTGTGTGCATTCTTGCCATTTAAACAACCTCTAGATTATCTATTCCCCAAAAAGTATGGGTCTGCCCCACGGCCTAAAGTTGTTGATATAAAGATTACCTTGTGTTGACTTAATGATATCTTCCCCGCTCACGAATTTCTTCCATACGGGAGAGTGTATCCTTAGCTTCTTTGCCCAATGAATCTGAATAACCTTTGATTGTAGCTTCAAGCATACTTTCCTGTAATTCCCAATGAGTGGTTTCTAGGGTTCTCTGAATTAGATGGAGGTCTACACCTTTCATCTCAACTGTGGCATTCATCTCTGATAATCCAAAATCTACTAGCCAGAGTCGAAACTTTGAATCGACAATCAAATTACTGGTTGTAGGGTCTCCATGGACTACATCACCCTTGTGTAATAATGCAATCGAGTGTCCAAACTCACGACAGAATTCTTTCAACTGGTTTTCGGTAAGAGTGTCAGCAAGCTGTTTAAACTGGGTGCCTTCAATATAGTCCATTAGAATTGTATAATCACCAAGATTCACAGCATAAACGGCTGGAGTACGTACCCCAAGAGACCTAGCTACTGACAACATTTTACATTCTCTACTTGTTCTTGTCTTTCTAAGATGTGAATCAATATCCTTGAAGAGATATGGTTTTGATTGACGCCATTTTAAAACAAAATACTGATTCCATCTCTCAATCTTCAGGATGACAGACTCAGCACCTTGAGCAATGAGTTCCTCCAATTTTATGTCCTCCAGAGAATGTCTTGTTCATCAGTACGCCATTTGGGGAGAACCTGTGAATCATTAATCTCAATTGTACGTCCAGCCTTGAACTGTAGTATCCCGTTCCATGCAATCATTGCCCCTTGATCACCTGCTAGTGGTGGAGAAACTCTATGGAATTTTACATCATGTCGTTTTGAAACTCCTTCAAGCATCTCTGTAAGGCGATTGTTTCGAGCCACACCACCAGTTAACAGAAGTTCTTGTTTCTTTGTATGAGCAAGGGCGCGTTCTGCAATTTCTGCTAGCATACCAAAAGCAGTTTCCTGAACACTGAAACAAATATCTGGAATCGAAATGCCTTCGGAGAATAGTTTCTTTGCAGCAGTTAGCATTCCTGAATAGCTTAGATCCATCCCCTTTACAGAGTAAGGTAGACTGTGATAGTTAGTTCCTTGTTTTGCAAGTTTTTCAACAATTGGCCCAGCAGGAAATCCCATCCCAAGTTCACGTCCTAAGACATCTAGCATATTGCCAATAGCTATATCCAGTGTTTCACCGAATGTTCTAAATCGACCACCGGCGTAAGCTATTACTTGACTATTTCCACCTGAAACATATACTGTTACTGGGTCCTTGAAACGAGATTCAAGACAACCTATTTCTATATGGGCAACACAATGATTAACGTCTACAAGTGGAACGTCTAATTTCAATGAAAGTGTTCGAGCCATAGTGGCAGTAGTCCTCAGGCAGGGACCGAGGCCAGGACCTCTGGAGAATGCAATGAGATCAATATCATTGTAATTGATTCCAGCTTTTTCTAACGCATTATTGATTATACTAGGTCCTAAATCAGAATGGTGTCTGCTAGCCTCTCGTGGATGGATTCCGCCCTGAGCAGGTTTCAACATATCCCATTCATTTGATAGTACTTTACCATCATCTGTGACGATTCCTGCACCAAAAGAATGAGCAGTCCCTTCAAGTCCCAGACAAATTAGTGCCATCATACATACCTCGGGTCGTTAATCTTCTAACATGAATGGACTGCTATTTCAAATTGACTCTTTCGTTCAAGCCCAAAAAATATACCTCATGTAGCAAAGGCTTTATAATACTCGCAAATGGCCTCTCTTAATAGGTGCACTATGTGTCCGAGAAAATGCCCATTAAAGCTCTTGAACAGCAACTAAATGAGGTTATTTCTGTCAAGCTCAAGGATCAGAGAATATTCCGAGGACACTTGACAAGATGTGATATGTATATGAATCTCACACTTGCTGATGCCGAAGAACTTGAGAATGATGAAACAAGAGCAAAGTATGGTCAAGTTCTGATTAGAGGTAATAATATCCTCTGGATTCAGATAACCTAAGCAAGTATTATCTTTCAATTTCTCTGCGGTATTTTTCCACTAGCTCTACTAGCTGTTCCTCACCTTTCAATCGGGCTTGTTCACGAACATCTTTGATGAATACATGGAAAACCTTGTCAAATTTTTTACGACTAATATATGCAAACTCATCAACTCGTTGTAGATCCACATCTTTTGCATCAATAACAGGGATTACTGCTTTTACCAATTCATCTCTAGGAAGATGAGACAAGGGTGTATCGATAACCAAAGCACGTACTTCATGTTCAATGAGTATACCTGCAGTTTGAGGGCCTCCTCCTGAAGCATCTTCAAATAAGATGATATCCCCTTGTTTTAAGCCTACTTTTTGATTGTACTCTGCTATACTCTCACGATTAAATTGAGGAATCACTTTGACAGCGAGCATATCTCCACGCATTTCGAGATGCTTTACTCCCTTTAGCAACTCAAGTCTGGATTTCAAGGTCTTCATCTGTTTGTTAAGGCGCTCAGATTCTCGTTGTGCCCTCTTTAGAGCAGTCTTCGATTTTGCAACCTCTCTATCACGTTTTATCTTCCAATAGTTCTCTTGATTAACAATATCTAGACTATCAGATAGTTCACTCTCACGAAATTTGAGAAACTCTACGAAACGTTTGAGATCATCTACGTTATCAGTAAGTAGACTATTATCAAGAGCCAACTGCTCAGTTTTGATCCTAAGTGCATCATAGCGCTCTTGCGTTAGCTCCTCTTCTGGTTGTGGTTGTTCTTCGGGGATAGTTTCAATTACCTCAGAGTCCACACGCTCCAATGTTGCGCGTGCTTCATTGATTGATGTACCTTTAATCACTAAAGCTTTCAGATGATTTCGATCTATCTGGAGTTGTTCCTCTCTAACCATGCGATCTATCTGTTGTAATTTTGACTGTATTGAACGATATGCAAAAACAGCTGCAGTCAAAGCATCACGTTCATGAGCATTCCGTACTCGAATTTCACCAGAATATTCTCTCGCCAATTCTTGTTTTTCTGAAACTGGGATTGGTTTTTGTGGTGTGTATACTGTGGCATTTACTGTACTAGCAATCTTCTCTACGAAATGAGGTACTTGTGGTACGTCAGAAGCAATCATAACAGGTATACCTTTTTCGTAGACCTCGCGTATCATATCAGCTCTAGTTAACCCCTTTCTGCTTCTTAGTACTTGTATTCGTCCATCCAAAGAAAGAAGACAGTATGCTGCTGTGGTTCCAGGGTCTATTCCGAGTATGAAATATTTAGCTTTTGTACTGGGAGTTGTTGATTTAGCTTCAAGAAGTATAAATTCTACACGTTTCCGAACAGGTGAGATCAAGACTTTCCAATCACCACTTTTTTTTGTTTCAACTAAACTTCGAATAACAGGAAGAGGTGCGCTAGTCACCAGACGAGCACTTGAATATCCAAAATCTGATTTTCGTATATCAATGTCATAATCTATATTTTCATCCTTTAGTTGAGACTCTATGAAGCGTGTCATCTGTTGAATCTCTGAATGAATTCTTCGCCGGAATCTGTTGGCGCTCTGACCGCCGCGTCCTGGTTTCTTACCACGTGATACCTTAATCTCACTTTGCTCACTAAAACATTCCAGTGAATGACCTACACCTCTAAAAGCAAGCTGAGTTACGATGCGAGCTGACTCTAATGCATTAGGTTTACCTTTAACATTGAGACCATGGCGTCTAGCTAATATTTTGAGAGCAATTTGTCGCGGAGGAATACCAGTCACTTGAACTATCCGTGTTTCAGTAGGAATTCTATCAACCAAGCCAAATAGAGACTTGCTATCAGGGACTATTTCAAAGATATTGTCTGTGCAGAGCCACTTTGGATTTATTTCCCGAGTCAGTTTCAATAGTGCTCCTCGCGATATCTCGGGATATTCGTTGAGAATGACCCCATCACGCATTATCACACATGCGAACTTTGGAGTTTTTTTAGATCTGGGACTGTGTGACGGTAGAATATCAAAACCAATGATGAATACGTTCTCATTCTCATCGTCCATTTGGCTCAGCACTCACTCAGATGGTAATAGTTTGAACTGGCTATCAAACTATTTGTCTTGACGGTTATCTGTGGAATCATTATGCTCCTCAAACAACAAGTATAATAAAGGCGCGCTTGAGCAACACGGCAAGACTTTCTCGAGGTGCAACAACTGTCCGAAACACTACAAATTGATAACAAAGATGCAATACTTAAGATTGGACGTGCTCTATCATCCGGGACTAGGCTAAAAATTCTACATCTTCTTCTTCAAGGAGAGAAAGATGTAACACGAGTAGCTCGTCACCTTGGTGGAACAGAGGCTAATGCAAGTGCACAGATTAAAATCTTGTACGAAGCTGGTTTGTTAGAATGCAGATATGAACCAGGTCAGCATGGTCTGAAAAAGATATCAAAGACAAAAGTGAAACGTATCACTATTGACTTAGATTGAACTGGTTACAACTAATTTTATTCAGCTGGAGAGTTTGTTTAACTAACAAGATGAGCTTTCCAGCGACGTATTCTTTTCAGAATATTATCTCGCTCTTCGGTCCTGATTGACCGTTTTCCACGGGCTTTTAGGAAATTCAGGACTATATCTATATCACGTGCGACCTTTTCCTTTTTCTCATCATCATCAATAAGGTATTCCTTTGCAGCCTGAAGATATTCGAGGATTATGTCTGCAGTTGCCTCTCCAGTCCTAAGTTCAAGAGCTATGGGATCAAGAACTCTACTTACTTTGGCATTCGATGAACTTGAATCCGAAGAATCAGTGTTGATACTTTCCTCCTCATCAGTAGTATCTGTAATTTCTTGTGTTGATGATGAGGGAGAATCTGGATTTGGATTATTTTCCTCTATTGAATCAGAGGTTGGTTCTAATTCAACTGTATCATTTAATGGTTTTATTTCCGAGAATAGAGGTACAATAGAAGGAGGCATATCAACTGGGAGTCCTGTGACTAGATGAAGGCGTTCTCTCAATTCTCGTAACTGATCAAAGAGCTCTACAAGGCTAGATTGCATATGGTCGATTAATTGTCGGATATCATTCAATTCATCATCGTTCAAGGACTTGAAGCCCCCAGAGTATTTCACTAATGATTTCAATTTATGGTCTTATCAGGCTTGCGGGGAGGGGCTTCATTTATCTGCACGTTTCACTGCTTCAGTAAGACTCAATGCCAATCCATCAGGTTCATATTTTCGTTGCCTTATTTTTACAAAAGTTGGAACGGACACTGTTTCTCCAACGAATAGAGCTTCTCCAATCTCAAGTGTAGTGATTGCATCTAATGATGACCGATCGATGCCTTCACTTGACCTACCGATATGTTCCAAGTCATATGGATTCGTACATCGTAGAATAGCTTGATTGCTACATTGGCTAAGAACAGTTGTTGATAATTTAACGGGTCTTTGAGATATTAGACATAGAAGTGCATGGAATTTTCTACCTTCTCTGGCGATGGTTTCAATACGGCTCTTTGGAAGAGCTAACTCATGTCGACTCTCTGGACAGAACTGATGAGCCTCTTCTAGTATCAATAATACTGGTGGTATTTCATCTCTTCTTCTGAGATAGAGAAGTTCGCTTGCTAAATGAGCAACGACTATTTGTTTTTTCTTCAAACTAATGAAATCACTAAGGTCGATTAAAGTGATTTTTCCTGGTTTTACAATGCTTCTTACATCAGGAACAGAACTCTTCCCAAAAAGACGAGTGTCATCAAGATTGATTAGCCATCCAACAAGTGCTTCTCTTGTATTTTTACTGATTGTTTCATTTTCCCTTACACGAGTTACAATATCTGCAAGGGTATATCCATCTTTCATTGTCCCACGCATTTCAGAGATAACTCGCCTGAGATCACGTACTTGAATTGAACTCATATCAGCAACAAGAGAGCTTATAGTTTCAGCAGCAAGTGACTGAACTGGAATCTGGATATGAGAGGCTCTTATGTGCTCAACCTGGAACTCATTATCAGAAAGACCAAGATCTTTCGGTTTGATATCCTTAAGATAACTATACTCACCATGTACATCTACAACCACTACAGAAAGTCGACCTTGTTCTTTCTTCCGCGAAAGAATTTCTTCAAGTAATACTGAAATAAAGTAAGATTTTCCGGCTCCGCTCATTGCCAGTATGGCAAGATGCTTTGATAATAATCGGTTAATTGATGGTGTAAATTCTAGACTATGGTATGCAAGGTTTCCAAGATGTAAGCCCTCTTTATTATCCAGTTTGAGAAACGCAGAAAGTGTATCTTCATCGATTCTTCTGACCACTGCTCCCGGTGATACTGCAAAATATGGGCGTGCTGTTCGATTCTCAACCCATAGTCCTAGAACTCTTGTCTTAGCAATCGTATACTGCCATCTATCTGTAGGGAATATTGTTCGTAATGGTTCTCCCCTCGATTGATACTCTCGAACAGCCTCAGCATGTTGGTAATATCGATTTGTGCGAAGTAAATCCTGAACTCTGGCAATTACAATTCCATTATCTGTCACAACAGACACAAATTCTCCCCGTCTTGCAATAATTTCCTTTGGACCACCTTCTAAAACAAAGGAAAATTCTAAAACACTGGGGCCTTTGTCTGTACTGATAACAGTTCCAAGTCTAGCGGTCATTTCATACTCTGTCAATAGTAATTAACCTCCTCCGAAAGGATTTCTGGATCGTCTCTTCTCTAAAGATGTATATGTGAGACCTGAAAGTGCCATCAGTCTGTCAACAATCAATTGTGTTTCATTCAATGATATTTTGGCCCTAGTATCAGCTTCAAGGATAGGTGCAGGAATACCATATTCTGGGTGTTGCCAAGAGAGGGGAAGTATCGCAGCTAGTGCACGATCGACCTTCCACACATCTTCAGAATTTCCATCAGTTAGTATCTCTATCCTCAGAGGAAGATCATCTCTAGCAGTCTTCAGATATGTAACCCATATTGATGATGCCCAATTTGAAATTTCTTCAGAAAGTGGATTTGAATTGAGTTGTAACTCAGACGAGTATCTAAAGATAAAGGAACGCTCACCTTCTTCCAAATAAGTATCAAGAATATCACAATCTCTTGTAATTTTCAAGAGCCAGCGATAATCAACGCCCTGCATCAGTTCAAATATTGCAGGTTTTCGAATGATATGCGGAAGAATATCGCCTAAGAGATTAGTAACTCTGCTGGATTTGCTGTCTTTTACAATTCCGACAAGAGTAGTTCCTTTCTTTCGAGCCTTGTTGTACAGTTGTTTGTATAATGCAAGAACTTCTTGGAACTTCTCAAAAACAACAGATCCCGTTTGAGGTCGGTCTCTTGGATGATAGAATAGTGACCCATCAACAAGAATGATATCTGTATGAAATTCTTCGAGAACAGCAAGAGTCACTCTGAGTTCTGTTGCTACCCTTTCCAGTGATGAAATCTGGTCCAATTCCGCACCAGAAAGTGTAAGCATCATTGGTCTAATCTGAGGTTCGGGAAATGGATCAGGATAGAAGTCTACATTGGGTCCTTCCTCTGGCCCGAAATGGAATATGACCGCAATACCCCTTGTCAGAAGCAAATCCATGGACCTAAATTGTCTACGAACTAGGCCTCCATCTATACCTGCAATTCTCAGACCTGATAGACTGGTAGGTTCAATCTTTTTTGTAAAATCAGATTCAATAATACTGGACGCTATTGCTGGAAATTTAGCAAGATTGATTGTATCTTTAATACGTTCCATGACCGTCCCAAATTGGTTTTTAGTGGTCTCAATTCGCTCTATCTCTTCAACGAGTTGTGATAATAGCTTGTCGAGATTTCTATCCACTAGTTCTTCACTCTCACCTTTCTGTATGCCAGAGCGGCTCTAATAAGACCCAAGTAAAGTGGATGTGGATTCCCAGGACGTGATTTGAACTCAGGATGATATTGAACACCAATCCAGAAGGGGTGGTCAGCAAGTTCAATTGCGTTGATTATTTTGTTAGTGGTATCATATGCGGATATCTTGAGCCCTTTTTCAGCCATCTTACTAAGATACCTCTCAATAAGATGGAAACGATGTCTAAATCGCTCTTGGACTCGGTCTTGGGCGTATATTTCATGGAGTCGTGTTCCTTTAACTAACACAACTTCATGACCACCAAGTCGCATGGTGCCACCTTTATCCTCTGTAAGCTTCTGTTCATCCATAAGATCTACAACAGGATAGAGACTATCTGGATCTACTTCTGTGGTATTGGCGCCCTTCCATTTCATTACTTTTCTTGCAAAGGCTACCGTAGATAACTGGGCACCATAGCAAATTCCTAGCAGAGGAATCTTTGAAGATAGAGTCAATGTTGCTGCACAAATCATACCTTCAACACCACGTTCTCCAAACCCAGGTGTGAGCAATACACCATCAACATCTGAAAGGTCTTCGAGAAGACTTTCTTCTGTTGCTCGCTCTTCAGTTGCAATCCATTTTATCTCGACTTGAGTATTACATACAGCAGCAGCATGACTGAGTGCTTGATTGATGCTTTTGTAAGAATCACCTAACGTTGTATACTTCCCGGGCATTGCGATTACTACTTTTTCTTTTGGATTCTCAAAAGATTGGACAATCTCATGCCAAGAGCTAGTATCAGGATTCCGAGATTCTAGACCGAAGTGATTGACGAGAATCTCTCCAAGACCTTCTTCTTCGAATGACAAGGGAAGTTGATAGATTATAGGGATATCTGGATTCGAAATAACTTGTTCCTCAGGAACGTTACAAAAAAGTGCAATTTTCTCTTTAGCTGGGTGGGATAATGGCATCTCGGATCTGCATATCATTATGTCTGGCTGAATACCCAGACTCTGTAATGTTCTCGCGCTGTGTTGCGTAGGTTTTGTCTTGAACTCACCCACAGATTTCATGTAAGGAACTAAAGTGACGTGAACAACTGCAACTCGATTTCTTCCCACCTCTTGAATAAGCTGACGAACAGCTTCCAAAAATGGCATTGCTTCTATATCTCCAACTGTACCACCAATTTCAACTAATAATACATCAGGAACAGGGTCCTTGTTGATAACATCCCAAACTCTCTGTTTAATCCGGTCTGTAATATGTGGAATTATCTGAACTGTTCTTCCAAGAAATCCTCCCTTTCTCTCTTCAAGAATGACTGACATGTAGATTTGTCCTGATGTGATATTCTGGGATGGATGGACTTCCATACCTGTAAAACGCTCATACGTACCAAAATCAAGGTCAATCTCGGATATCTTAAAGTCAAAGCCTTTTACAGGACTAAATGTCCATATATCATCTGTAACAAATACTTCGCCATGTTCTATTGGGTTGAGGGTACCAGGATCGATGTTCAAGTATGGATCAATTTTGATTATTCGAATACTATATCCTCTGAATTGCAATAATTTGGCAATTGACGCAGTTGTTACACCTTTTCCAATACCGGAGAGAACCCCACCAGTAATGAAGACTAATCTTGAACTATTATTAGTTGAAGTCAATTGTTAACACCTCAATATGCCAGATATAATATCCATGCACTTCTAACTGCGGCTGCTGTCACAGCACTTCGTATAAATCGTTCGCTAATATTCAGGAAGATTTGGATAAATCCTTTATGAGACAGGCTTTGCAACTACACTTGCTCTCATAGCAGCTTGGAATATGTATTGAAAGGCTTCTAGGATATTATGGCCATTTTTAGCAATGCTTCTGAATACCGGTACAGAGGCAGGCAGCCTTAGATGTCCTCTGAGTTGTTCTTCTTGAACTGTTCCAGGTAAATCTTGTTTGTTAAGACATACAACGACCGGTAATGGTCGTTCTTCTTCAGTAATCATTGACATAAGCTCATTCCAGCTCGCTAGATTTTCATCCAAAAGAGTGGCTTGAGAGTCAGCCATGAATATCACACCATCAGCACCTACAAGTACTACTTCTCGAGTAGATCTGTAGAAATCCTGTCCTGTGGCAGACCAAACATGAGCATTAACAGTCCAATTTTCATTAAGGAGAAAGGGAATAGTACCAAAATCACAGAACATTGTTCTGCCAACAGTATTTTCAATTGATGTCAATTTATCTGCATAATCAAGTGACGAGAATAACCATCGGATTGCGGTCGTTTTTCCACTCATTGCTGGCCCAAAAAAGACTATCTTGAGACCAACAGTTCGATTGCCATAGTCTATAATCATGTATTAATTCCCCTCTAATTCACGTACCCCACATACTGTCAACCCATGCCCCTAGTCCCGATAGCGTACCCATCTTCACACAATCTGAGAAATCCTCATGCCATTCTGCTCTGATAAAGCGGATTAAATCGGTTAACTCTCCACCATCCCATCCAATTGCCTCATAGAGATTTCTCTCTGTCAAAGTTGTAGATGCACCAAGCTCTCTGGCAAGTCTGATTCTGGAAAGTAGCGTTACTGCTCTACGTGCAGCATGGACATAATTATTGATTTCCTCTTCAAATACATCTTGTGTGAGTTTCTCAGATTCATCATCTAATTTTAGTACTGCAGTTACAATATGATCTGGTACATTCGTGCCTCGAAGTGATTTCGTCAAAAGACGTCGGATTCTCTCCAAAGATTGCTTTTTCCTAATCAGAATTTTATTGACAGCCTTCTTTTCTACATCAAGACTACTATCAATTTGTTTTACAAGAGTAAATGTCATTGATGATGGGGAAGTGATTCTAAGTATCCCGCAATTGGCCGAGTTGGTCAAGATATGAGATGTAACATCTTCAAGGGTCTTCTCATTCACTTGGACACCGAGAACGGTAGAACCTAATGGTATAGCTAGAATCCAACCTGCAAAACGAGAGATTCGGTCCAGAGCTAACCTCAAATTTCCAGATAACCCACAAACAACGGTTCTACTAACCTCATAGTTGTGTTTCTCTTCTTCCCAGACTGATAGAATCTCTGACTCTGAAGTAAAATCTCTCCAAAAGACCAGTTTATGTCGGTGGGGACAGAGTGTTGTAAGACTCTCTGTGATATCATCCACGAGTTCGATATCTTCACCTGCTACAATCACAGGTGTTCGTTCTAAGACTGAGTTAAGTAGCAATGGAAATTGATTGTCCATTAGCTCAATAATGCGTAGTATCGAGTATGTCATTTGTCTCTCCTCGTCATGAGTAGACCTCCATCGGAGCTTCCTGCTAGAAGTAGCTCCTTTAGGTCATCAGGAACAGCTGGTTTGACCATCGAAACGGAAGAAAGGACTCGTCGAATCTCTTCTATATAATGTTTCAATAGTAGTCTCATAAGACCAAGCTTCTGACTATCTTTGTCAACCCAGAGGCTAAATACACCATTAGGTACTGAATAGATGAAGTGTCGAGTTGTATCTGTTTCACACATAACGGTTTGTAGAGAACTGTTCCTGAGAGTTCTCACAACCCTTTCTGAAGCATCATGCAATGCAAACGACATTGCTGCAAGCCGATCATTTGTGAATCCTTCTAAAGAAACTCGTACACCACCGCTCAATGATAAGAATACAGAACCAATATTGGGGATTGAATCATGTACTTGTCGAAGAAGCGCTCTCAGACTTAGTGCTTGTGACCTATCAAGTGAGATAATGGACCGTGACGTTCCATATGTTGTGGCTCGACCTTCAGCAACAGCAAATCCTTCAAGTACACGACTCGTTTCATCAGAACTGTAGGATCTAAGCGGTGGAAGCCTTCCATCGATATGTTGCCTTAACAAATATGATAATCGTGATAAATTGTCCTTCATCTCAATGAACAGAGCTGCAAGATTCACTCTTGGGGCAGTAGTAACTGTAAGGAAGTAATCAGAATCATTCGGAAGAGATGCAAGAAACACTTTGGATGTTTCTGATTCCATCAAGAGATATTTGAAATCACCATGAATTAGCTTAGCAACCCCAAAAATCGCACAGGTCGAAGATGCTACTGCAAAGACCTCTTCCTTACTAAACCATACTCCTGCACTTGCTACAGGAAGACCGTCTTTTTGGATTAGAACTACGTTTTCAACGCCAGTAATTGTTTTTATGTTCTGTAAGGTTTCAGTCAATTCATCGCTCAAGTGCTCTCAGCCCCAGAGAACTAAATTGTTCAATGTAGAATCCAATCCGTACTATATAATCTCCACACAGAATGATAACTTGTGAGTATGGTGAAGTCTACATGTGGATTAGTGCTGTATCTGGAACTTCTTGGAATACTTCACGTGCGGCTCTGCCAACTTTTGTTCTGTTCTTCTCGAACGTGTAAACACGAATTACATCCAGATAGCCTTTCATCATCGCTGCGATATTTGAATAGTCAGAAAGATTGCGAGCGACCTTTTTGCCATCAATGGTTTCAAAGATGGCAATCTCCATTGGGTCTAATTGATGAGGATTATACGGGACTGATGGCAAAGTAGGAACATCAACAATAACATCATGGTTTTCGACTCCAGCAATTGAAGCTATTTCTTCCTCTATACTCTCTCGCACTTTCTTCTTTGTAAAAACTTTTGATACAAATCTATCTTCAGTATGAAGTACTTTCTCAAAGACAGATTTGTAGAGAATTCGTGAGTCCAAGAGATTCATCATATGTGATGCTTCTTTTGCATCTTCTGATTCAGATGGATCGATTTCTCGCACCATTGATACTAATGACATATCATCAAGAATAAGGAATTCTTCAGGAGTCTTGAAGTTTGTCAAATTTAGTACGTTATCTGCTGCATTGATGAGTTTGACTAACATCACTTCAATACTACGTACCGTCTTATGGTAGTACACATTCAGAAACATCTCATATCGTGCTACAAGGAATGCTTCTAGAGCTCCTCTAGCTGCTATATCGAAGTATAACTGATAGTCACTAGAAACATCAAGACTATCTATTAGGCGATGAATATCTACTAGTCCATAATTGACCCCGCAATAAAATGAATCACGAATTAGATAGTCCATTTTATCGGCATCCACTTGTCCTGCAACAATACCACTCACAACTCCATCATACTTACGAGTTCTACGACCTCGGACCAAGTCTGCTATTCGTTTCTTTGAAACACCTTCATTTTCAAGAATTTCTCCAACTTCGCTTTTCAGTACTAGCCATTCTGTTACATCTTCATGATTCTTGCCTTGTTTCTCAAGAAGTGATTCCTCAAAGACGTGACTAAATGGACCATGACCTAAATCATGTAACAGACCTGCCAATCGGACTTCTTGTAGTACATCATCCCCTAGTTTTAGTTTATCCAGAAGTTTCTTGCCAGTACGACCTGCTAGAAACATGACTCCTATACAGTGACCAAAACGAGTATGTTCAGCAGTTGGATAAACAAAATGGGCACCAGATAGTTGCTTTATTCTTCTTAATCTCTGATAAGTTTCAGAGTTTATTATTTTGGCTTCAACATTGGTGATACCAATGAAGTCATGAATAGGGTCATTGATTTCCATCACAAATTCCATTTTAATCACTCATCTGTAGTTGGTTACATCTGTGGGTCAAAAGCTCTAATTTCGCGTACTAAATCTTCAGTTGAACTGATTTCAGAAACACAAAGTGGGACATGAATACTATCCGCGATTTTTACAGCTAGTGGATCCAGCTCTTTAACTCCCTGAAGAATTACAACAGCAGGTTTTACGGCTACTGATGTACTAATCTGACTTGCTTTGATGGCAACCATTGGAGATCTTCCGGTTGATACATTTGCTAGGATTGCACCTCGTTGTGTTGTACCGCCGTATAATCTCAGAAGTTGCTGTGGTGTTAGACTCACTATGGCTCGGATACTATCAAGAGCTGTGTATCCGTAGATATCTCTATCAAGTAGATTATGATGAGTGAGTACTTTGCAATCAAGATGCTCAACTAGTAATCTAGAAGGAATAGGATATCCAAATTCTCTACTGTCAAGAATTGCATCTGATGCTATTTCTGGAGCTATCAGCTTTTCAAGTGCTACCGCAACTCTTCCGCCCTCTTCCGCATCCATTTCTATGAGCCCTTCGACAAATCGTTTGATTGTGTCAACTCTTGGAGATTTTCTCCTCCCGCTCTCATAGTCACTTATTACCGATGGTGAAACACTGAGATGTTTTGCAAGACTCTTTTGTGAAATGTCAAACCGTTCTCGCCATCTTCTCATAATTGCACCTGGATTATTTTCTGCGAGACAAATCTCGCCAGCCATTGCTTCTGCAAGCCTTTGAAGTGCCTCATTTGAGTCCATAGGACTCTGATTTCTTAGATTGTAGATAAGACTTGCGTAGAATGAGATTGGAGTTGGAATAACTAACCGTACCGAAGAATTCAAAGAGGAAAATCTGTCACATCATCATGGTTCTATCAATGTTTTTCATATTTCTAGTTGGGACTGCAGGTTCCGGGAAGTCTTTGCTTACAGCATCATTAGAGAAATGGCTTGTGGGTTCAGATTTGAGCGTGACAGTTGTTAATTTAGATCCCGGAGTTGAAAGTCCACCATATACAAGTGATGTAGATATCAGAGAATATGTGGACTATGGTGAAGTGATGAGAACGTTTGGACTTGGACCCAATGGTGCACTCGTTGCTTCACTGGATATGGCTGTTGGACACGTTGATGATTTGCGAGAAGAAATCATTGAAACTGAGAGAGACTATGTCCTTGTAGATTGTCCGGGACAAATGGAGTTGTTCGCATATCGGAACTCGGGGCCACTAATGGTGTCCGGGCTTAGAGGGGATGATCCTGCAGTATCATTGTATCTTCTTGATTCCAATATTGCCAGGACTGCAACAGGTTATCTCTCTTCAATGCTTCTTGGTGTATCAATCAATATTCGATTTGGATTGCCTCAACAATCTTTACTCAGCAAACCAGACATTCTTACTGAGGATGAAGTTGAAGAAATCGTTCAATGGGGAGAAGAGGTGTATCTTCTTGGAGATGCTTTAGATCAATCTGCAGACGGGCTCGTCAGAGAGTATTCCAAATCTATTCTTGAGATGCTTGAAAATCTAGACACAGTAACTGGTACTATACCCGTTTCCGCCAAAAATATGACAGGATTCGATATCCTCTATGGTGAATTACAGCGAGTATTTTCTGGTGGAGATAATCTGTACGAGTAGGGATGATGGCTTGACTGCCTACTTTGCTTATATTTCAGGGGAGAATGTTGAACTAGCCAAGGCAGAAGTAGAGGTATTATTGAATCAATATCCAGATGATAAGGAATCAATCTGGCAAGGGCGTTTAGCCAAAATAACTATGCCAGTTAATCCGACAGGTTTTCTCTTAGAGAGAGCTGCACTTGTTCAGATGGCGGGCACTATTCTGTATGAATCTGATTCAGTTGACAAAATAACTCAAGAAATCTCTGATGATGAATGGGTCGTCAATATCACTAAACAAGATGAGTTCTCAGTCAAGACACTATGTGTGGATGTAGATAATGATTTAGGAATGAGATTGCAGATAGAGAAAGTTCTTGGTGCACATATCAAAAAAGTTACTGGTGCCAGAGTCAATCTTAGATATCCTTCAGTTCAGATTCTGGTTCTAATATTGTCTAACCGTATTTTAGTTTGTAAATCTAGTACGTCTAGGCTTCGGGCGTTATTGAGAAATAGGGAACCAGGAAAGAAAACATTCTTCCATCCAAGTATGATGAATAGTACCTTAGCTAGAGTGATGTGTAATCTTGCAGGGGTTAGGGTTGGTGATGTTGTACTTGATCCATTCTGTGGCGGGGGCGGAATACTATGTGAAGCCGCACATATTGGAGCTTCTGTTGTTGGGATTGATTTAAGCTGGAAATTATTAGTCGGAGCAATAAGAAATCTAAACGAGATTGGTGTAAAGTATTCAATAATTCAAGGGGATGCTCAACACCTCCCTATCAAATCTGTAAATCGTATTGTTACAGATCCGCCCTATGGGCGTGCTAGTTCTACTAGAGGTAGCAGGGCTATCAAACTTGTAGAATCGTTATTGGAAAATGTTGATTCAATTCTCGAATCAAAAGGAGAATGCCTGTGTCTTTGTGGTGACAGTGAGATGAAATTGTCCCACAGTGTCAAGAATGCAGGTTTCACAGTTGTCCGTCAACTTAGAATGAAAGTTCATAGTGGACTGATTCGAGAAATTGTAACAGTTCAAATCTAGGTGATTATCCGTCCATTTTTTGTACGCGGACTGAACCAATCAAGAAATTCCTCAAATTGAGATTCCGATTTGAAATCGAATTTTATTTCTATCGAGCCAAGTGGAGGATCTTCATGGGTATTATCGATTAGTCTCAATTTTCCTCTATATGCAGCCTGTTTACCAAAAAAAATGTATGTTGTAAACTCGTCAAGATTCTTTAGAAGTCGTACTCTTACAGCAGCAAGTATTCTCTTATCATGAATAGATTGTTTCAGTATTGCGAAACCGTTCTTATCAGTTTCAGTTGAATGTATTTCTGTAAATTCATCTAATTCTGTCCTTGAAAGGGTAATTGGACCAAGAATGTTCTCTATTGCCGCTTCAACTCTTTGGATATCCTCTGTAGGATGAACTAAACATCGGATTGTAGATTTCATTTCAAGTCAGCTTCTCTACAAGTTCCTTTGAGGAATTTCTTATCTTGTCAATGTTTTCTTCGTTAATCAACATGATATCACTTAGTGCAATGACTCCGCCCAAGCCAACTGATAACTCTCTAATGTCACGTTCCCTGAAAACCTCCCAGTTTGAAGGAGCATCTTCACGGTTTCTCTCTTGTAAACGAGAAAACCGTATCTTAGGAGATGAGTGTACACAGACCACTATTACTTCTTCTGCATAATCATCAAAGACATCTATCTCAGCAATACTTCTGCAACCCTCTATCACTATGATATCGGATTCATGTTTACGAAGACTATCAAGACAACGAATAGCTATTGCGCCCAGACCATGTATCTCCCTTAGTTCGAGCATGACTTTCTTGGTATTCTCAGGGTTTTCGTCCAATCCCCGATTTCTAGTTTCTTCACGGATAACATCACCCATGATAATTAATGGAATACCAGCTTCATGGAATGCATTAGCCACCTCGCTTTTTCCAGCTCCGGGCATCCCAGTGATAATTATTATTTTCAGAATTATCATCCACCACTCAATCACTTATTCTCTAAATAGTATAATTAGGGCTACTCTTAGTTTTTATCTTGTCTAATACGCCTCTAACTATTTCTGAAGTAATAGTGCTTGATTCATCAGTGATTGCAATATGAAGTGATTCTTTAAGAATACGGTCTCGCAGGTCTCTACCTGATAGACCTTTAGTCATCCTTGCAACTTCTTGTAGATTAATATCAATCTTTAGCGGTAAACGTTTGCTGTAATATTGAAGGATACCAAGTCTTTCTTCAATGTTAGGCAGTGCAAATTCAAATACTGTATCGAAGCGATTCTTGATTGCAGGATCAATTAATGGTAAGGCATTCGTTGCACCAATGACAACAACTCCAGACGCTTCAGCAGTTTGATCTAGCTCTCCTAGGAGTGCGGTTACAACTTCTGATACATCACCACGAATTGATTGGAATGAACGAGACAACCCAATCGCATCAAGTTCGTCAATAAAGATGATGCTAGGTGAATTCTTTCGTGCATCGTCGAAGAGCGCACTAATTCTCCTACCGCCATCACCAACATGAACGCCTATCAAATCAGAGGCTTTGGCGAAGAATATCTTAGCATCAGCTTGATTGGCAACCGCTTGAGCTGTCATCGTTTTTCCAGTCCCAGGAGGACCATAGAATAGAATCGCACGAGGAGCCCATTCTCCAAATTTAGCTGGATTAAGAAGATACTCAAGTATGAGTTTGCACTTTCGTTTTATAGGCTCATGTCCTACAACCTCATTGAGCGTAATTAGACGTGTTGACGTAGATTCTGTAACAGTTGACCGAGATTGTAAATGAATTTTAGTATCTTTTGAGATGATAGATTCTTCGGGTACAACTTCCAATACTTGGAAAGCATAGTCAGGCATGATATATCGATCAAATAGGTAGAGTCCTTGGCGTACAATAGTTCCCATCCATTGCTCACGAGCATAGTCTGCAAAGAGCTCCTCACTATCAATCTCTAGACCTGTTGATCTTGGATCACCCTTGACTCTGAAAGGGTATCCCATGTCTCTTAGAACTATACTTTTTGTGTTAGGAACCTCAATACTTCTCATTTTTTTAGCTTTTTTCGAGCTTTCTTTAGGAGAAGTATGAATTTCTATGCTGGAATCTTTTCGTTTTGTCAATGTTTAGACAGCACCGAAGCATCGTCTAGTGGTAGTCCTTTAAGAGTTGTCTTAGAACCAGAACCTACATCTTACATTTTGTATTTAGTAACAAGATGTGGTGGTACAAGTGAGTGAAATTGTTAGAGCATTTCTAAGCATCGATATAGAGAATCAAGCACTATTCCCGTATATTTCTGAAACTCAAAGCAAACTAGATACTAATCTAGCCAAGATGAAGATAGTTGAAATTGAAAATATCCATTTCACGTTGAGATTCTTTGGAGATACGTCACTAACAAAAATCGATGAGATTGAATCATGTCTAAGCCAAATCGAAATAGAACCTTTTGAAATTGAGGTACATGGAGTAGGAGCATTTCCTAATAATCAAAGACCCCGAGTGATATGGATAGGTGTGACTCAGAATGCTGATTGTATATGTAACCTAAAAGCGGAGATAGATTCGCATTTGGAAGAATTGGGATATCAACCTGAGAGAAAGAAATTCACTCCACATGCTACCATCGCAAGAGTTCGTTATATCAAAGATACCGAGAAACTCGTCAATAATCTTGATGGATTGGTAAACGAGTCAATCGGTTCGATGACTATATCAAAATTCAATCTGAAAAAAAGTACTTTGACTCCTTCAGGCCCTATTTATGAAACACTCTGGCACATACCGTGAGGTGAGTGTAAGAAAAGAATGAATGGTGGGCCGGGGGAGACTTGAACTCCCGGTCTCTTGCAATCTGTGACTCGAGGCGCAAGTCCTAAGCCGCCCCAAGCAAGAATCATACCAAGCTAGACTACCGACCCATGCTAATGAGGCCGTTGTGTGATTCCAAGATAAACTTATTCTCATAGTCAAAGTTTGGAACACGTGTTCTAACAATAACATGAAATGCTTTCTATCCTTCAAATTTATCAGATGGTTTGATACCATTCTTAGAATTGGAGACCTGTATAGATGGTAACCGATCTTGTTTATCATAATATGTTTGAAAAACATGAGATGTCTGCAGGGCATCCAGAAGGCCCTGATAGATTGAAGAGTGCAATGAATTATGCTGAGAAAGCAGGGCTCTTTGAAGATGATCGGCTCAATATATTCACTCCAGAACCTGCAAGTTTGGATACAGTGTATGCAATTCATGATAAAATGTATCTTGAAGGAATAAGAGAGAAATCAGAGAAGGGAGGGGGTTTCTATTCACTAGATACTGCTGTAAATAGCTATACTTTCGAAGCTGCATTATTAGCTGCAGGTGGTGGAATTGGAGCTGTGGACAGAATAATGGCTGGAACCACTGAGAATGCATTCGTGTTGTGTCGACCTCCTGGACATCATGCAGAATTTGAACGTGCATTTGGGTTCTGTTTCATAAACAATATTGCCGTTGCTGCAAGCCATCTCATTCGAAATCATGGACTGAGCCGTGTCATGATAATTGATTATGATGCACATCATGGAAATGGTACACAGAATTCTTTCTATTCTTCAGACCAAGTACTATACGTAGGACTTCATCAGGATGGTAGAACCCTTTTTCCAGGATCGGGATTTCCTGATGAAATAGGAACTGGTGAAGGTAAAGGATATACTTTGAACTTAGCAATGTATCCAGGTGCTGGGGATAAATCATATGAATTAGCATTCAAAGAAGTGATAGAACCTATTGCTGAGTCGTTCAAACCAGAATTCATACTTGTGTCTGTCGGCTTCGATTCTCACTATAAAGATCCTCTAACTTCGCTGGGTCTTACTACAACGGGTTTTGCAATGATGAATAGTCGACTCAAACAGATTGCATCCAAGGAAACTTCAGGAAAATTAACTTGTTTCTTGGAGGGCGGCTACAATCTGGATGTAATGGGGATGTGTGCACAGAATCTGCTCGAAGAATTGGGTGGTATACCAGTTTCTGGATTCAATGAAAACCATATGGAAAGCGAAAATTGTACTCAATATACTGAAGCTCTGATTGAACAAGTAACTAAAACTTCACCATTACTTTGAATCGAAATCTTCAAGCAGCGTCTGTATCGAGTCATAATCATCTGTTTCATTTGTGGGTTCAATATGGGGCGTGGTTGCTTTTACCTCCACTCCAAGCTGCTTCTTTATTGATTCTGCAATTGTAGTACCTATTGTTGGGATTCTTGCTAGTTCTTCAATTGGTACGTGGTATAATTCAGTGAAACTATGTAATCCTTGATTGTGAAGCATTCTTCCACGAATTCGACCAATTCCTCTCAAACCTACAAGTTCCAAAATATCTGAGCGTACGCCATATTTGAGTCTTGAACGGAGTCCACGCAGTGATGGGATGTGTTCAGGGTTGTTTGTTATTCGTGCGATTTCCGAAGCTGAATAAATCAACCATTCTGCAGATTGTACAAATCTATGAACATCACCCATGCCCACGTTGTAACGTTTGGTAATATCCTTCTCAGTGGTTTCAGAAATCCATTCTTGAAGTATCCTAGTCGTCTTTACTTCTCCTAAGAAGTCAGTATAGGCAGTATCCAGTTCATCGGGGGGTTCAATCATAATCTCATTGTAATGATTTTCAATGAAGACTTCAGTATCCTCTATTTCAGATCGTGATACGTAGGTCACTGGTTGATCTGGTGTATGGCAAATCATATGCAAGATACCAAAAATAGTATGAGTTTCAAATTGCGATAATATATCACGGAACATTATTGCAGTCTGTGGATTAATATAGAGCCGAGATGTACGTATGCCTAGGGCGGTTGCAGTATACAATTCTGAAGAAGTTGTTTCGATTAGTTTTCCATCCTTCAAGAATTCTATAGCTGAAGAAACGTGATGATCGATTTTCTGTTGTTCATCTGTGCAGGCAAAGAACGTGTTTGAAATGAGTCCATCAATTTCTTTGCGATCATTCGTTAATTCTGTAGCAATTGCCGCAAGAAGATGTGACCTCAGAGCTGAAGGTGATATGAGTTTAGAGAATATATCTTCAGGATCTGATAAGATATAATGGTCGACAAGATTATCCTTTTCGTGTTCAGTTTTTGCAATAAGGACAGCTTCTCCATATTTATCATACTTGGGTCGACCGGCTCGACCAGCCATCTGTTTGTATTCAAGAATTGGAATTGGATAACTGCCACGATTCTGTTCAAAACGTCGGTAATCGCGAATTATGACTCTTCTTGCTGGAAGATTGACTCCAGCGGCAAGTGTGGGGGTTGCTACAATTACCTTCAACAAGTTATCCTTGAAAGCGTCTTCTACAAGAGCTCGTTCGTTATTATCAAGCCCTGCATGATGAAATGCTACACCAGAGGCTACCAATCTTCCCAGTATTTTAGATATTTCAGGTGCAGAAGCTCTACTACCAATTTTTTTTGCAATTTGTACTAAATGCCTCAGTGTTTCATCTGAGAGATATTTCCGAAGAAAAGGAGCAAGTCGTTTTGCTGTAGCAATTGTTGATTTTCGGCTTGATACAAATACAAGTACTTGACCACTCTCATCTAGTGTATCGCAGACAACATCTGCTAGTTCTTCTTTCCGAATGCGGGGTATGTGTTTTACTGACCTTTGATTTGTTTCGAGATTTTCAAAATCAATAGTACCATCAAGATATACTCCCTCACTTAGTGGCACAGGTCTCCAAGTACTCTTTACAAGTGCTGCGTCTAACCAGTCTGCAATATCATTAGCATTAGATATCGTAGCACTCAATGCTACAATTTGAGTCCCTAACATTTGTATTAGTTTTGCAATGACCATCTCCAGTGTGGGGCCCCTTGTTGGATCATTAATGAGATGGACTTCATCTACTATAATTATACCGACATCATTAATCCAGTCAACCTTGTGCCTAACCAATGAATCAACTTTCTCTGTTGTGAGAACAACAATATCAGCTTCTCCAAGTTTTGTCCCAGGTGAATCGTAATCCCCAACTGACATTGCTACTGTAATGCCTAATGCTTCGTACTTCTTAAAATCTGCATACTTCTCACGAGCAAGAGACTTTAGTGGAACTAGGTATAGTGCTTTGCCACGACCGTCTAGTATTGCCTTCAACATGCAAATTTCAGCAACCAACGTCTTTCCCGAGCTAGTAGGAACTGCAAGTACAAGATTTGAACCATCCAAGACTCCCGATTCAAAGGCTTGTTCTTGAGGAGGAAATAGTTTCGTTATTCCTAGACTCTGAAGATGACTGATTACTTTCTTATTAATAGCGAGTTCCTCTAGGCGTGTCATGTAATACCTCACAATTTTCCAGTAGCCAGAATTCAGATTCAACTCTGAGAATGACGTATTTTGCCATCTCTTGGGCTATAGAGTATTCCCTCTGCAAGAAGTTTGTTGATTACTTCTTCAGCTTGTTCACGTGCAAGACCCATAGAAACAGCTCTTTGTACTAATGCATCTTTGTTAACCGTGGAAGTTCCTTCAGACTCTATATCTCTGATTGCTTTGATAATGACATCAGAAGAACTTCTTTGAGAAGCACTCATCTTTGAAACAAGTTTGTCAATGTCAATCTTACCTGTAACCCTATCAAGGGCCACCATTCGTAAGGAATCTTCCATTAACCTAATTGCTGCTTGAGCATCCTCTTTCGATACCTTTGATTGCAGTGCCATTCTTGCTCTAGCTTCTGAAAGACGTACAAGGGATTCCAGTTGTCGAGCAGTAATCGGGACTGCGGCTCCACCTTCTGCACTTTTCCGTAAATCAACATAGAAATTCTCAATGACTTCTGCAGCTTCTGTTGTTAGTTGAGGAAGTACATAGCGATTAGCATAAGCGATGTATTTCTTTAGGAAATCTTGTGATACTGGAGGATTCGCAGGAGGACTTTTTGCTTTCTTCATTTGATGCATATTTAGGATAAATTGTGCAAGTTCCCGGTCCTTAGTTGCCTCAATAGTGTCCACCATAATCCAAATCAAGTCAAATCTTGATAGTATTGTAAATGGAAGTTTAATATTGTCCTGAACTGATAGTGAAGATTCGTATCTACCCAAGGTGGGATTGGCGGCAGCAAGTATTGATGTTCGTGCATTGAGTGTTGCTATGATTCCTGCTTTTGCAATACTGACTGTATGTTGCTCCATTGCTTCATGTATTGCGGTCCGGTCTATAGGATCCATTTTGTCAAATTCATCAATACAGGCAATACCTTGGTCTGCCAGTACAAGTGCCCCAGCTTCAAGGGTCATCGCCCCAGAATCAGCATCGTGCATAACAGCTGCTGTAAGACCTGCAGCGCTGCTACCTTTTCCTGATGTGTATAGAGCTCGAACAGCTAAACCAGAAACAAACTTCAGTATCTGACTTTTTCCTGTTCCAGGATCTCCAATCATGAGAATATTCGATTTTCCACGTAATTTTGTTCCATCAGGAAGAGTCTTACTGACACCACCAAAAAGAAGCAAGGCGATAGACTCCTTTATGTTGTCATGACCTTGAATTGAAGGTGCGATGGATGAAACAATTCTTTCATGTACGTACGGATCCTCTGAAAGTTCCTTGATTTTCTTCTCATCCTCTTCAGAAAGCTCAACCTGTTCATGTTCTTTTTCAGTGACTTCAACACCGATAGCCTCAATGAATATATTGAATGTAGCCAATCTTCCTCCTCTTCTGGAAAAATCAGGTGTTGTCTGAAGAATTCCTGTAATTTTAACTAAATCGCCAGGACGAGAAAGATCTACTATGTCTCCCTCAAAAATGACATCAATAGAACGAGGCATTTGGCCAGGAGGTAGCTCATCAGGAGATTCTTGGATTCTGACTTTCTGCCAGTCTCGAAATTGGGATTCTTGAGCGAGGAGTCTCATTGGAGTCTTCTTATCACATAGTGGGCATCTTACTGGTTCAGTATACCTACCATCTTCCTGTGTTTGTGGGATTTTTTCATCACAGATTCTACATTGAAACATTGCTTGAACTAGAAGAGGTTTTACTTCACTAGCTCGCATCATAATACCACTAACACGTACTAGTTTTCCAATGTGTTTGGATCGGATTGCACGTAATGGAACATGCTCTGAGTAGTTGGTAATTCTGGCTTTGAGTGACGTGGTATCAATACTGCTAACATAGTCAGGATCTTCAACCCGTAAAACGGCTACAAGAGCATTATTGACGATTTCAATGAATTTTGATGGGTCTTCTGCAGCAAGCGCCATGAAGACGTTATCAAAGCTAATTAGGTCTTGGAAATCGATGGGTAGTGATAGTTCATCATTAATTGACATCTGTTGAACCTTAGTCCAGTAGATTAGAGACCCTTGGTCATCCTTGTATGTTCTAAGAAACTCTTCGAAGCGTTCTTGAGATTCATCGTAACTGGACATTTTTTTTCTCCTCGAATTTTAGTTGGGAACAATCGGATAATTGTATTTATTCTGACTACTAGTTCTTCAGGTTTTCTATTTAAGGACCCTAATACTCATAGCTTATTCCATCACATTTTGGCGCCATCCAGATAGCAATTCTACAAGCTCTTCACATAGCCAGCGTTCCTCATGGGCCATCTGATTTTTCTTATCTTGGTATGCACCGGATTTTGCTACACGCAGAATCTTTGATAACCTTGTTTCAACGAGGAAAGGAGTCATTTTTGTTAATTTTTCCACTTCATCATATTTTCGCGGATCCATTGATGTTTTGTCACTCTGCAAACGCAGAGTCTTCCTCGCTATAGCTGTGTAAAGAAATGGCTGAAATGTTTGTAATTTGTGAGGGTGTTTCTCTTCTTCGCGATAGAGATTCTGAAGACGTCTTAGTGATTCATATGCGTCTTCAGGAGTAATGTCAACAGAATCATCTTTGAGTAGCTTCTCTATCACCCAGTTTGGTAAATTTGCACTGTCCCCTTTCTTGAAAGGACCGAATTTTTCCCCTGCAACATTGATTTGTGAAACGTTTTTTTGAAAAATACAATCCCGAGATTCATTAAGGAAAGCCATTTCAAAACGTTTCATCACATCTTTAGAATCCTTACATAGTTTCATTTCAATACACTTTCTCTTTTCGCTTGTATGAGATAAAGACCTTGCTCTAATAATTTGAGTCAAAATGATTAATGATATTGGTTATTTAGCATGTGTAAGAGTATCGAGAGAAGCTTTTAAGGAATCAGCGATAGCTCATCAAAATAACTTGTATTGCAACTCTGGATATTTATTGAATGGAAGGTAACCCATAATGGATTTAGATTTGTGGACTGAAAAGTATCGGCCACCCACCTTAGGTGGTATTATTGGTCAAGAGTCGATAATTGAGAGTTTAACAAGGTTTGTAGAAACAAAGGCAGTACCGCATTGTCTTTTTACAGGTCCACCAGGTACCAGTAAGACAACCGCAGCGATGGCAATGGCAAAAGATCTCTTTGGTGATACCTACAATCGTAATTTTATGGAACTAAATGCAAGTGATGAAAGAGGAATTGACGTTGTTCGAAATCAAATCAAGAATTTTGCTAGGACCATGCCGTCCGGAGATGCACCATTCAAAATACTAGTCTTAGATGAAGCGGATCATTTGACTTCAGATGCACAACATGCCCTTAGACGTACTATGGAATCATATGCTCAATCCTGTCGAATGATTCTGATTTGTAATTATTCGAGTAGAATCATACCTCCAATACAATCAAGATGTGCGATATTCAGATTCTCTCGCTTGGATGAAAGTGGAGTTTCTAAACGTTTGAAGTATATAGCTAAGAAGGAGAAAATCACTCTTGATTCAAGTGGAGTTGATGCAATTCTATATCTGACAGAGGGAGATATGAGGGCTGCGATTAACCTTCTTCAAGCAGCTTCTTCTATTGGTGAAACAATAACCGAGAAGACTGTCTATGCAATTGCTGGTAGTGCAAGTCCAGAAACAATAAAGACTATGCTTAATGATGCAAGAGAACAACGACATCTTGAATCTCTAGAATCTCTTAAGAGATTAATCTATAGTGAAGGAGTATCTCCAGTTGATTTAGTAAAACAGATACATAGAGAAATTCAGATTCTTGATTTATCACATTCACAACAAATGTCGATTTTAGAGCAAATTGCTGAAGTTGAATTTCGAATTGGTGAAGGTGCCAATGGTGAAATTCAGTTGGCTGCGCTATTAGCGCATATAGGTATAGGCAGTGATGTTAGTGAGTAATGAGAGTCTTCCTTGGCCCGAGAAACACCGACCAAGGAGTCTTGATCAAATTGTTGGTAATTTAGATACAACAAGTATGATGAAGGACTGGATTTTATCTTGGAAGACACGTCTTCCCGATAAGCGAGCTATATTATTGATTGGTCCACCTGGGACTGGAAAGACTGCAACTATCGGAGCTCTCGCAAATGATTTAGATATAGAATTAGTAGAGTTCAATTCAAGTGATAAAAGGAATAAAGACAGTATTGAAACTCTTGTTTGGAGAGCTGCATCACAACAAACACTTGATGGAAGAGCAAGGATGATTCTTCTAGATGAGGTGGATGGTTTATCTGGTACAAGTGATAGAGGCGGCGTTGGTGCAATTATCAAAGTAATCAAAGATTCTGTTCATCCAATATTTATGACTGCAAATGATCCTAATAGTCCACGATTGAAAGACTTGTATAAAATCTGTCATGTCTATAATTTTGAACCAATTGACTCAGAAGGAATGATTAGAATTCTCACAAGAATAGCTAAAATGAACAAAGCTGATGTATCCCAAGATGTTTTTGATCAGATTATTGAAAATTCTGCAGGAGACCTTCGTGCTGCAATTTCAGATCTTGAAACATATGTTAAACGAGGTACTACATCGCAATCTGTAGAATCATTTTTCCGAGATGTAAGGCGCGGTACAGAAGAATCTCTTCGTAGATTTTTCATGACAACAGATTCAAAACTGGCAAGGAGAATATTGTCAGAATCAGAATTGGACCATGGTTCATTAATTCTGTGGTTAGAAGAAAACCTCCATCTTCATTTTTTGTCTCCAGAAGAACTGGATAGTGGACTCAATGGTCTTTCATTGGCAGATTTATCATTAGGAAGGATAATGAGAAACCAGAATTGGAAACTTTTAGCATACATGTATGATTTTCTTGCTGTTGGAGTAGCTGGGAGTAGAACAGATACTCCATATAGAAAAGTCAGCTATTCTAAGCCAACTTGGCCCCTATTAGTATGGCAAGGGAATAAATCACGAGATAAGAGGTCAGATGTTCTCACCTCTCTATCACGATTAGCCGGGGTTTCAAAACGAAGAGCTACACGGACTCATCTTGATACAATAACAGAAATCATTGGAATTAAACCCAGTATGATTAGAGATTACGCAAGTTGGTTGGGTGTGGATAAAACATCATTGAAGAAGAGAGGTAAGAATTAATTCCGGAGAGAGTATTACCTGACCGTTTGATATAATCTAGTCGATTATTCAGTAGCTTCTGTATTCGTTTCAATCCGTATTTACTAGGAGTGAGTGAAAATGGCACTACGGTTTCCATGAGTATCAAGTTTTCAGGAGAGGCGGGTTCAATTCCACCCCGGATTGTTTTCTTTATACCTTGAAGTACCTCAAGAATAACTTCAGGTTCTAAATTGTGTAAGCCAATCTCTGTCAGCAGTGTTACAGTCTTTCGCACAAATTTCCATAGAAAACTGGTTCCAAAAACATCAAGGAATGGAATTTCGGAATCTGGACCAATTGATATATTGAGTACAGTGGCTACAGTATTTTGTCGTTCATCTGGTTTTGATAGCATATTAAAATCATTAGAACCAATAAGTAGGGAGATTGCTTTCTTGACTTGATTTCGGTCAATATTCTTCCATAATGGTCCTAGATAGTACCGATAATGGCGCATTAATGTACTGGAACGTGGTCGAAACCCTTCAGGGGCTCTAGTTTTTGCCCACAGTACAATATCTTCAGGAAGATGCTTGTTAACCTGATCAATATTGAGTTGTTTATTCGTTGATAGCAACACAAGTTGTCCAAAACTATGGACGCCTCTATCAGTTCTTCCTGAGAGTTGGACAGTTTGTTTAGAGTGAGATTCCTTGCTCCAAGTTTCCATTGCTTTGATAAGTTCGCCTTGGACTGTTTTTAGTCCTAATTGTATTTGTGACCCGTAGTAATAGTCACCAAGGTAGAACAGACGGGCTAGATAGTCTGCCATGTGTCAGAATCTCCTATGATTCCCATATATTAAAGAAATTCCGTAAAGCACGAGCTCGTATGTCTTCTTCCATGAAGCGATATATCTTAATCCGACCATGTTTTTTCTCTTCAATAATACCTGATTTCACTAAGACTTTAAGATGTGATGTAGT